>JAKQBZ010000169.1 GCA_029559435.1 Deltaproteobacteria bacterium
GCAGACGCCGACCCTCACCTTGTCCTCGCCTTTCTTAGGCCGGGGCAGCCGGCACGGCCCCATGGCGCAGATCTTACAGCAGCTCTCCTCAACGCCGATAGGGCACGGCTTTAATCCATCCGCCCGCGAGAACACAGTGCCTATATTTTCTCTTTCCGCCTTATCGATCAGCTCTATTGTCGCCCTGTCGATACTCTTCAGTTTCTCTTCAGGCATCGCTCCTCCCCTTTTCCTTCACTCCATCAGCTCCCCTATCATCTCCTTCACCAGCGCGGCGCTCTCCGGATGCCTCATGATAACGATGTCCGCTCCCGCGAAGGCGAGGCTCATAGCGGTGATCGCTTCCATCAGAACGGACCGCTTCACCTCGTCGCCCAGCTTCTCATCATCATTTCTCGTTAATCTCGCCTCTCTTGTCTTCCATACTTCATGGGCAAGGTTGCAGACAACGGGGCGCTGCAGCTTCACGTCCTCCTGCGTCAGCGCGGCCATCCTGTCTCTCTCGATCACAGAGTACGTATATTCAAGCCCGTAGCCAAGCCCGCCTGTCGTGGGGTCCATGAGGACCTTCTCGTCAGGGACGCCCAGGTTTCCCAGGAGTATGTTAAGCTGTTTTGCGAGGTTTACATCGATGGGGGTTGACGCCATTACGACCTGGCCGTAGCCGATCGCCATGGCCCCTACCTGCTTATAGTTCTTCTCCGAGACAGGGCCGATGGCGACATTCTTCCCCTCGCAAACCTCTGCTATCTTCCGCAGCAGGTCCGAGTCCTTGTCGTCATTCGCCGTCCCCCAGATGATAAGCGGGACATCGATGGCATGAATAACGTCCTGAACGACCCGGACGACGTCATCAACGGGCCTGTCCATGCCGTTCGGGTCGGCGCTTTTCAATTGCAGGGCGATCATCTCGGCCCCGTAGGCATCGATGGACTTCCTTGCCCATGCAGCGGGGTCATGGATCACATCCCTGTAAGGTTCTATTGCCCACTCCTGCCAGTCATCAGGCCTATGGTCCCAGACCTCGAACGCTATTCTTGTGGGGTTGGGCATCTCCCCCTCGAAGAGGTAGAAGGGGTAGCAGCTCGCACCGCCAACCCTGACGGCCTTCTGACCTGTACCCACGGCAACCTCCTGTATCTTCCCCGTGTACTTTATCTTCGGTATCTCAAATGCCATCATGCCTCCTGTTTTCTTTTCTCGCTGCCGTACCATTCCTTGCTGTACCAGTACCTCATTGCGGTCCTGATATAGCGCAATGCGTCTTCGCGGCTTCCGAGCTTTGACCTCCAGTCCCCCCTCTCTTCAGGCTTCCCTTCTTCATAGGTTGGGCCCAGGACCTTCACCTTCCTGCCGGAAAAATCCTCTTTCTCTTCGTATTGATAATCAGGCATACAACCTCCACATTAGCTGTCAGCTAACAGCGATCAGCTGTCAGCAATAAATCCGGTTTATCTGGCCTGTTCGGCCTGTTCCTTTCAACGTCGAACATTGAACGTTGAACTTTGAACAGGTTCTCCTACAGGCCGTGGGCTGATTTTGCCGCTTTCACCGTATTGAGCATGAGCATCGTTATGGTCATGGGGCCTACGCCGCCCGGAACAGGCGTTATCGCCGACGCCCTGGCCTTCAGCCCTTCAAAGTCAGCATCGCCGCAGAGCTTTGCCTTTCCTTCCGGCGTCATCCCTATCCTGTTCACTCCCACATCTATGACAACCACCCCTTCCTTTACCATATCCGCGGTGATCGCCTTCGGCTTCCCTGCCGCCACTATAAGGATATCGGCGCGCCTTGTATGAAAAGCGAGGTCCTTCGTCCCTGTGTGGCACATCGTCACCGTGGCATTCGCGCCTTTTGCTTTCTGCATGAGCATCATGGCGATCGGCTTCCCGACGATATTGCTTCTCCCCACGACGACAACCTCTGCCCCGTCGGTATTCACGCTGCTCCTTGCGAGAAGCTGCTGGATGCCGTAAGGGGTGCATGGGTAAAACTTCGCCTCCCCGATCACGAGCCTTCCCACGTTGACGGGATGAAAGCCGTCGACGTCCTTGT
>JAKQBZ010000137.1 GCA_029559435.1 Deltaproteobacteria bacterium
CCTTTTGTTCATCTCAATACCAGGACCTCTTCATCTTTTGGTTTTTTCAGTCCAAGCCTCTCTTTTGCCTTTAATTGAAGCATCCTCGCCTGCGTAATGCCTGCGAGTTCTGTTTTGAGCTTGGTGTTCATGTCGATGACCTCCCTCTCTTGCCTGAGCATGCCGATCAGTTCTTCCCGGAGCCGGCTGTGGGCGGACATCATAAAGAAAGAGACAAGGGCGAATACAATAAGGCAGGCGACGATCAGAAACGTAGACTGAGGATTTTTGTGTGCCATATCTCTTTTCGTGGATACATAAACCCTTTCCATAAATCCCCGCTTATTTTTTTTCTGCTACCCTGAGTTTCGCGCTCCTTGAGCTCGGGTTGCTTCTTATCTCTCCTCTTTCGGGCCGTATCGGTTTTTTCGTCATCGCATTCACCATCGCAGATGTTTTGAATATCTCCTTTATCGTTCTATCCTCCAATGAATGGAACGATATGACGCCTATCTTTCCTTGTCTGTTGAGCATGCCGATGGCATCGTTCACCCCTGCCCGCAGGTTTTTTGTTTCCCCGTTAACTTCTATGCGAATTGCCTGGAATGTCTTCGTTGCCGGGTGGATCTTCCCCCTTCTTCTCTTTGCCTTGAGGACAATGCCTGCCAGCTCTCTTGATGTTTCTATTGGCCCTTTCTTCCTCGCGTCGACGATTGCCTTCGCGATCTTATGGGCTTTTTCTTCCTCCCCGTATTCGCTGATGATCTTTTTCAGCGCGTCATACCGGTATGTGTTTACTACGTCATAGGCGGTCAACGCTGCCCTGTTATCCATGCGCATGTCGGAAAGACAATCGTCGTTGAAACTGAAGCCCCTCCCGCCCATCAACTGATACATTGAAAGACCAAGGTCAAAAAGGATCCCGTCGAAGGAAAATACACCCATCCCGTTAAGAATCTCCTTCAGGTCTTTAAAGTTTCCCCTTGCCAGCTTTACCCTCTCACCGTAACCTTTCAGCACCTCCTGGGCTATACTTAGGGCCCCTTCGTCCACATCGAGGCCGATCAACCGTATGTCTTTGTATCTTTCCAGTATGTGGTATGCGTGTCCCCCTCCACCAACTGTTGCATCGACAAACAGGCTACATTCAGCGCTTACCAGGTTTTGTATTGCTTCTTCGCAAAGAACAGGTATATGAGTGACACCGATCAAAGGCCCAGTTCCGACACGATGCTTGCAATCTGGTCGGGATCAGACGTTGCCTGTTTCACCAGTTCTTCCCATTTCTCCTTTGCCCATATCTCTATCTTCTTGCCCATCCCTATGATCACGACATTCTTGATAATATGCGCATCGGTCTTTAAAGCCTGCGGCAAAAGGACCCGCCCAAGCCTATCGATCGTGCATTCGGAAGCGCCGGAAAAAAAATACCTCAGGAACAGCCTCTCTTCTTTTTTCATCGAGCTTCTGTTCGATATCTTCTCTTGAATGTTCAGCCATTCCTGAAAGGGATAACCGACAACGCAGCCATCGAGATTGGTGAAGATAAGCCTCATATCATGATGCGTGGAGAGCATCTCCCTGAACTTTGCGGGGATGCTCACCCTGCTTTTGTCGTCGATGGCGTATTCAAATCTACCCGCGAACAATATCCCACCTTTTAACACTATTTACCACTTTAGACAGTTATACTTGTAACATCGTAGTTTGTCAAGGGTTTTTTGCCC
>JAKQBZ010000220.1 GCA_029559435.1 Deltaproteobacteria bacterium
AACCATATCTCCTGTGTTGAGTGCCTCAGCTTCTCACCTCCCTGCACAAGCATGCGTATAGTCGCGAAGTCATAGTTGTCCGATGCCGCCTTCGCATAGCCTCCAAGGAAGGTATCTGTGGCAAAAAGGAAGGTTATCCGCTCATCGTAACAGATGGTCGATATCGTTTTATAGTGCAGCGGAGAGGGATAGAAGTAGACGAATATCCCCAGGGTCACAGGCATGAACACGCCGCAGAGCCCGAATGAATGGAAAATGGGCATGGTATTGAGTATCCTGTCTGAGCGGTAGAAGTCGACCCTGGTATACATCTGCGCATGGTTGACAAGAAGGTTTTTGTAGCTCAGAACGACGCCCTTGGGCGCCCCTTCCGACCCGGAGGTGAAGAGTATTATCGCAGGCTTGTCCGTTTCGCCCTCTTTGACAGGGGCAGATCTCATAAATATCGTTTTAAGGGCAGCGGATACCTTTTTAAATTTGGTTATCGAGGACGCATGGTCCTCCAGCCATATGACCCTCAGTCCCGCTTCCTCGACAGCGGCTATAAGGGCTTCAAATTTACCAAGTTCGACAAACTTCCTGGACGTTATGACAGTCTTTACACAGGCAGTCCTGCAGCAGTTGACCAGGGAACGGCCGCCAAGCGAAAAATTGAGCATGGCCGGGACCTTGCCCATTTTCTGCAGCGCATATATGGTAACGGCCCCTCCGATGGAAGTCGGCAGGAGCACCCCTACGTTGTCGCCTTCCATGCCTGCGGTCTTCAGCACATCTTCGATGAGAAGTATCCTTGTTATCAGGCCGTTGTAGGTGATGGGTCTCTGACCATGGTCGCAGAAGATCCTGAATTTGCCGCCGTACTGCTTTCTCGCATCAAGAAGAACGTCAAAGAATTTTTTATTTTTCGTTCTGGATGCAAGCGAGGCCTCGTCCATGATCTTTTCAAGCGCCCTTCCCGCGGCGGAGGCTCTTTTGGGCCCCGACAGATCGTCAGGCAGAACGATCTTAGTGGCAGGCAGTATATTTATCGTTACCTTGGCAAAAAATCTCAGGCCCGGTTTATGCTGGATGCGTGAAAAGGGGGTAAGTTCTGTGCCGGTTATATTTATCGGAAGGATCTTTGCTTTTGTGTGGTCGGCTATCATTGCGACGCCCTGTGAGACTTTCATCGGGTTGCCTATCGTTGTGGGCTGCAGTTCGGGGAAGATAACGCATTTTCCCCCGTTCTTAAGGTGGTTCAGAAAATATTTCAGTGTCAGCGGTGCGTCCGCATCAAGTATGTGAGTTTCCACCAGCGGAAGAAAGAGACCTATGAACTTCTTTTTTGTCAGCCTCCGCTCTATCGCAAAAGGGACCTTTTCTGGAAGGAACACCGCCAAAATAAGGGGGTCTATAAATGAGACATAATTCGGAGCTATAAGCACTCCGTCTCCTGCTTTTTCCCAGTTCTCCCATCCCTTGATCTCTATCCGGAAAAAAAGATTCAGGAAAAACTTAACTATCATAAGCCACATTGGACATACCTCATTCCCCAAAAAGAAGATAATAGTTATTATAACATGGGCAACAGCGGCAAAAAAACTCTAATATCAAGCAGTTTAAACATTTGATCTCATTTCTCTTTATTTTTATTTGATAAGAAAAAACAAAGGGGCCGCCTGAGCTTTACGTTCAGGCGGCCCCGAATATATCCTGTTTATCCTGTTATTTTGAAAATCACACTAGAATTTCTTGAATATTGACGGTTTTGCTCCGCAGATCGGGCAGGGGCTTGTTGATTCTTTGCCTTTGTGGATATAGCCGCAGATCGGGCAAAGATAGTAATCCTGTCCCTCGGGCTCATTGCCAAGATTTGCCAGTGCCTCTTCGTAGAGGCGCGCGTGTACCTTCTCTGCTTCGTTGGCGTAATGGAAAATGCGGGCGGCTTCGTTGTTTCCCTCCGCCTTGGCATCCTCGATCATCGGAGGATACATTTCGGTGAACTCATATGTTTCGCCATCCTTGGCCGCGACAAGGTTCTCGGCTGTTGTTCCTATTCCGCCCTTCGCTTTGAACTCAGCAAAAGCGTGTATGGTCTCAGCCTCGGCAGTAGCCCTGAAGAGTCTTGCCACGCTTGAGAAGCCCTCTTTTTCCGCCTGTGCGGCAAAGCAGAGATACTTTCTGTTAGCCTGTGATTCTCCTGCGAATGCGGTTGCGAGATTTTCGTTTGTCTTCATTGGTCTTTTCCTCCTATATGTTTATTTTTTTATTTGAGCCATGCATGTAATTTATAATGATTTTAGATTAGCCCATAATAAAGTCAATGTCAACTAGAATTCTACCCCCTTTCTTGCCAGGACACCATCCTTATAGGGGTGTTTTATCTCCCTCATCTCTGTCACAAGATCTGCGATCGCAATTAGCTCCCGATGCATCCCTCTTCCTGTCAGGACGAGCTCCATCCCGAAAGGTCTGTTTTTTGCGAGTTCGGCCACAGAACCTGCGGAAACAAGGCCGTGATCTATCGCAACATTTATCTCATCG
>JAKQBZ010000224.1 GCA_029559435.1 Deltaproteobacteria bacterium
CGATGAGAAGTGGCACACCGAAAATTTCATGTGGGGCAATTCCCGCGTTCGTCGAAAAGACTTCTGGAATAAGGAGATCGAAGAGCGATGGAAAAGCGTCCAGCTGAATGTTCGGAAGCGGTTGATAAGCTGCTATAACTGCCCGATGAAATGCGGGGCGATCATTTCCGTGCCGGGGCTTTCGACTTACATGATGAAGTGCTTCTCGAAGCTTACCTATACAATGGCGGCCTTTGTAGACGACCTGGATTTTGGCTTCAAGATCGCTCAGCGCGCTACGGAGTACGGAGTGGACGGGTTCTCAACCCCGCAGATTATGGCATTTGCATTTGAGCTGAGAGAGGCCGGTATTCTGACCGATGCGGATTTCGAAGGATGCCCGTCGGATAACGAAGGGAAATTCTACTGGCTGCTCGACAGGATAGTTCGCAGGGAAGGGATAGGAGACATTCTGGCCGACGGCACCCATTGGGCGGCCCAGAAGATCGGAAAGGGTGCAGAACAATTTGCCCACAACAACATCAAGAAGCATGAGCAGCTTCCTCTTAAACTCGGGATGCTGAACCCCGTTTATTACCTTATGTATGCGACGGGCGAGAAGATAAATATAACCCAGATCGAAGGGCAGTTCCCCCAGTCGCCTTTTGCTACCATGGAAGAGAGGCAGGAATTTATCAGCGACTGGATCCAGGTTCCTGACGAAAAGTTTAAACAGATTGTCCTTGACTGGGAATTTCGCGGAGAGCGCTCAAACCCGTATTATCCTACCATTGACATGTCCGTTGACATCGTCGACTGGCAGGAGATGATACATTACTTTGACGATGCCCTCGGGGTATGTGCGGGCTTATCGTCTTTTCCTCTTAAGCCCCCTTATCATATTCACAATTATCCGAAGATTATCTCGGCAGCAACAGGGATAGATATGGACGAGGAAGGCCTCAAGAAGATATACAGGAGGAACCGGAACCTGCTCAGGGCCGTAAATGTCAGAAGGGGGCTGAGAAGGGCCGATGAGGTGCCGCCTGAGGACCACTGGAAAAAACGATTTCCCGAACTTGAAGCCCAGCTTTTGGATGCCTACTACAAATTCAAGGGATGGGACAATGAAGGCATTCCCAAGAAAGAGACTTTGCAGGAATTAGATCTGGGCTATGTTGCCGAAGACTTAGAACAGAGAGGGATAATAAAAAATGGCTAAGATTAAAAAGAAGATCAAAACAATCAAAGTCGACCTTGATAAATGCAATGGCTGCCGGGCATGCGAGGTGATCTGCTCAGCCTTTCACGCCAACCCGAAATACAGCAGCAATAACCCGGCGAGGTCCCGCATCCGGATGATCCGCGACCCGATGCGAGACGTCTATGTTCCCGTATACGCAGGCGAGTATACTGCGGCCGAATGTATGGGCAGGGACAAATATATTATTGACGGGAAAGAATACGACGAGTGTGGCTTCTGCAGGGCTGCCTGCCCGTCAAGGGACGCGTTCAAAGAGCCCGATTCCGGCCTTCCTCTCAAGTGCGATATGTGCGAAGACGACCCGCCAAGAGAAAAGCCTCTATGTGTTGAATGGTGCCTCAACGATGCCCTGATCTACGAAGAAAGGGAAGAAGAAGTGGACGAAGAGGTAAAGGTAGAGGATGTGGAGATAGGGCTGGAATCAATGATAAACAAATACGGCTTACAGAAGGTCATGGATACCGTTGCCCGGATCTCGCAGAAAGACTGAAAAAAAGCAGTGAATGGTGAAAAGTGAGAGGTAAGAAGCAAAAAAAGGCAGCTAACAAGAGAAATAAACAACCAGTAAAAAAAGAGGATTGAACGATCGTGGAAACCATAGCCCCCTTTAAAGAGGTAATAGACGAGGTAAAAGAGAAAGGCGGAGACCCCGTCAAATTCTGTTATCAATGCGGAAAGTGCGATACCGTGTGCCCCTGGAACAAGGTGAGAAATTTCAGCATGCGCAAGCTCATCCGGGAGGCCACGTTCGGTTTGAGCGAGATAGAGCGCGAGGATATCTGGCGCTGTACCACTTGCGGCAAGTGCCCCCAGCGGTGCCCCAGGGACGTAAAGCAGATAGACGACATGATAGCCCTGCGGAGGATGGCCACGGGATACGGCGTTTTTCACGGCTCCGTCAAGCCTTACCGCGCCATAAGCTCAGGGCTGACGGCGCAAGGCAACCCCTTCAACGAAGACCGGAAGACAAGGGCAGATTGGGCGCAGGGCCTGAACGTAAAGACCTTTAAAGAGGGGATGGAGATCCTTTATTTTCCCTGCTGCTACTGCAGCTATGACCCGAGGTTGAAGAAAGTGGCGCAGGCAACGGCCAATATCCTCAACAAGGCAGGCGTGGATTTTGGGATCCTCGGTGAAAAGGAGAATTGCTGCGGGGAAAGCATCCGCAAGACAGGCAACGAGGAAGTATTCAGAAAGCTGGCGAAAGAGAACATCAAGACCTTCATCGACAACGGGGTGAAGAAGATACTTGTCTCTTCCCCGCACTGCTACCACACCTTCAAGAACGAGTACCCGGCGTTCAATGTGAACTTTGAGGTGATCCACATCTCTCAGTATGTGTTCCAGCTCGTCAATGAGGGGAGGCTTACGCTCTCAAAGGAGTATGCGAAGAAGGTTACCTATCATGATCCGTGCTACCTTGGCCGGCATAATGGTGTATATGACGAGCCCCGGGGCGCCTTACAGAAGACCCCCGGCCTTGAGCTGGTCGAGCTGCCCGAGGCGCGCGTAGACAGCCTCTGCTGCGGCATGGGGGGAGGCAGGGTCTGGGCGGAAACGGAGAAGCATGAAAGGTTCTCCAATATCAGGGTGGAGCAGGCCATTGAGCTTGGGGCTCAGGTGCTGGCTACTGCCTGCCCTTACTGCATCACCGCCCTTGAGGACAGCAGGCTGGTCACGAATCATGCCGACGATATAGAAGTTAAGGACATCACAGAGATCATACAGGAAGTGATGTAAGGGACGAAGAAGCGAGACATGCAGGAAACAACCGGCTTAACGAATATGAAAGGTGTCGCGGCGGAGATAATATGCGACCGCTTTTCGGATGATGGGGGATGGACCAGGACTCCGGCTCACGTGCCTACCGAGATGGTGCTCACGATCCATGTCAATAATCGGGCGCTGGTAAACATTCTGTGCACTCCGGCGAAGCTTAATTACCTTGTCATAGGGTACCTCTATGCAGAGGGGATCATCTCAGGCGTCGGCGATGTGGCGATAATGCGGGTCTGTGAGGACGATTCGCTGGTCGACGTGACGCTTTCCAACGCCGGATATGAACCGCCGACGGTGAGGACGCTGGCCACGGGCTGCGGCGGCGGCGGAGTTTTCGAGAATCAAGGCCGGAAGGTAGATTCTGATCTTGTCGTTACGACGATGGAAGTGCTGTCGCTGATGAAGGAGCTTCAGGCTCAGATGGAACTGTACCGGCTTAGCGGTGGAGTGCACACTTCAGCCCTGTCCGATACAAAGAAACTGCTCATTGTAGCTGAGGACATCGGACGGCATAATACCCTGAATAAGATACAGGGAGAATGCCTGCTGAGGGGAATATCGTCGAGGGATCGGCTGCTGTTGATCACCGGCCGTATCTCGTCTGAGATGCTGCTCAAGGCGGCAAAGATGGAGGTTCCGATCGTTGTTTCGCGGCATGCGCCGACGGGGAGGGCAATTTCGCTTGCAAGCGATATGGGCATCGCCCTGGTCGGCCAGGTGCGCAGCAATAGCCTGGCGGTGTTTACCCACCCGGAGAGGCTTGGCTGTTCAAGGAATTAGACAGGGCCACAAAAAATCTGATGAGGTGATAGAAAGTGGATAACGTAA
>JAKQBZ010000245.1 GCA_029559435.1 Deltaproteobacteria bacterium
ACAGCTCCCATTGTTTTGAAAAACTCCCGAAAAGATCACTGGTGAAAAGCGTCTTTGTCTTCTTATCGAAAGTAACGAAGCTGCCGGGGCAATGGGCGTGGGGCGTTTTAATGAACTTTAATTCCCTGCCGTTAAGTTCCAGGGTGCAATTCAGGTTGTCGATGGTTTCCAGGAGCTTATGCTTGTCGCTGTCGATATAATAATTGATGAAAATATTGTTATGTGCATCAGAAAGGATCATGAGCCGCTTGTTCCTGCACATGTCGACGACGTTGGGCATTGAACCGCAGAGGTCAGGGTCGAAGTGCTGGTAGATCAGGGCCGCTATATTGTCAGGGTCGATCCCTGTCTGCAGTATCTTCATCATGACCGTCGCGAAATCAGGCCTGCTCCCGGCGTCTATGAGGATCGCTTCGTCTTCCTCAACGATCAGATAGGGATTGCAGTGGAGATTAGTGCTTTCATCATAAAAACCTACCCAGTATATCCCCTCAGCGATCTGTATAGGCCTGTCATATTCTTTGAGATTATTTTTCATTGGTTTTATACCTCTTTTACCACAAGATACGCCTTCATGTTCGCCTTGTTCTTAAGAGCGATCTCGCCCCTCTCTTCAAAGACAAAGGAGCCCTGAGCCTTTCTGTAAGCGGCCTCGGAGACGTTGATCCGCCCCGGGATCCCCGATGATTCGAACCTCGAGGCGATGTTCACATGATCGCCGAAGACGTCGAACTGCATGCGTTCCTTTCCCACAACGCCGGCGATCACCTTGCCGGTATGGATTCCGATGCGCATCTGAAAATGCTGATCGGAATCCCCGTTGAACTGGTCGAGAAATCTTAAAAAGGCAAGGGCAGACCGAATTGCCATAACGGCATGATCGTCATATGCATGAGGCGCCCCGAAGACGGCCATGTAGGCATCGCCGATCGTCTTGATCTTTGTCCCCCGGAAGCTGTTCACAATATCGTCAAATTTTTTAAATATCTTGTCCAGGGTGTCCACGAGGTGCTCGCCGGACATCCTTTCTGCGAGATGGGTGAAGCCGACAATATCAGTGAAGAGGATGGTACATTCGCAGGAACGCGGGGGATAGGCCCAATGATACTTGATCTCCTCGGCGACCTCCCCGGGTAGGGTGTTTTTCAATAAGCCGTCAACGCGTTTTTCAAGGGCCACATATTTTTTGACGAGCTCTTTGAGGAGCCTTTTCTGTATGTTGTCGTCCTCGATGATGGCGAGGGACCCGATGTATTCGTGCAGGAGCATGCCTGTCGATCCTTCTTCGCTCTCACAGCTTTTGCAGAATTCACCGATCGATCCTTTTTTTATTTTTGACATTAGTGTTCCCGGCACCTGCGCTCGAGGATTGCCTTGTGTTCCTCTGTCTCCGAAATGATCTCCCCAATCAATGTTTTAAACTCTATATCGTCGGTCTTGACGATCTCGCCATAGCGGTTTTCAAGAAGTGAATTTTCTATGTCCCGCGCGATAAAGCAGGCCTTGTTTACGTCGATCTCGCCGTTTATGAGTTTGCTGATATAGTTTTTTACGCCGTCGTTAAAGGTTTTGATCGCAAAGATGTTAAATGGCCTGCCCTTTTCGAAACGCTCCGGTTTTATTGATATGACGTCGATCATCTTTTTTATATTTTCACTATGTCTTATTTCGGCCTTGCTGATCCCGTCCCAGAAGGCGGAAGCACCTTGTGAAAGCTCGCTGCATGCCGCATAAAATCTGCTTATGGTCAGCTCGGTCTCTGACATGGCAGCGAGAACCTCAAGTATCCCTTTCAAATCTCCCGAAGTCCTTATGTCCATTCACTGTCTCCTTGGTGTATAAATAATATCATAACTGTTCATTATCCAGATAAATATCTTTCTCTCCGGTGAAATTCATTCCACCGGCCTTTTTTTGGAGTTCGCCGGCGTCAAGGGCAAAGAGGGGGCCGATCTCTATTCTCGCATCGGGATCAACATTGGCGCCTGCCTTCCTCAGCCAGCTTCCGTAGAGGCCGGTCATGGCTTTCCTGACAGTCTCCGGTGAGTCAGGGCCGGACTTATTTTTGACCGGCGCAAACTCCTCTTCCCTCATGACTTCCATGCAGCAGGTCTTGACTGCGAAGGGGATCGCATCAAATACGAAGGTCTCGAACTTCCATACGTCTGCGGTACAGCGCTTCCCGGTATGATCAGTGTATTCAATAGCCTTTTGCGCGCAATGGTAAGGCAAAACAAAGCCATGGGCGGTAAGGCGCTGAATAAATGCGAGGGAAAATATGTGTATCGCCGTGTTGCCGGCCCAGTACAGGATGTCGCCATCATCATCAAGCGCAGACATGTAATCGTCGTCTATGTCGCTATATTCGACGACAGCGTCCCTGCCGTTTGCATACACGTAAAGGCCTACCTTTTCATTGATATCCCGCCTTCTGACAACCTTTGTGGATGCATCGGCGCCCGTCATTGTATGGAGCCCGAGGAAAACAGGATCGGCGATCTTCACAAGAGGATTGTCTACCTGGCAATAAAAAAGCTCCTCGTACCCCAATTCTGTTAATTTCCCCAGGAGGCCGCAGTCATGGAGTGCCTTCAGGGACCCGCCGTGGCCGTCCGGATTGGCTACAAAATTGCCGTCATCTTTTAACAGCAGTCTGCCGTCAGGGGTGATCGTGGGAAGCATCTCCTGCTGGAAAAAATGAACCGTCTCAGGATGGAGACCAAAAAAACTATGGGCATGAAAAAAGCTGATGGTATCCCTATGGTTTTCCCGGCTTGTCATGATGAGCAGGGGGATGGTCGCCCCATAACGTCGTGAAAGCGCTACTACCTGCTCCGCAAAAAGCTGAAATAGCGTTTTGCCTTTTATCGGCGAGACAGGGAACGTTCCCTTTGGCCCTTCGTAGCCCAGCCGTGAACCCTGGCCTCCGGCTACAATGAGAACGGCCGCCTTCTGCTGTCTGATCATCGCTTCCCCGGCCGCGCGGGCTTCGTCGATGATTTTTTGCTCCCTGGCGTTTTTTGGGATAGTGATCACCTGCGGCGGCTCGAGCGTTCTTTCCATGGGCGCCATGTCTTTCTTTGAGTGAAATTCTTTATAGAGCTCAAAGACAAGATGCACGTCGCATTGATTGGTCTTATGAAGAAGATCGCGTTTATGCTGAGAAGATAACCCGCGATAATGGCCCACAAGATGATCCTGGCCATATTGCTTTAAAAGGTGAAGCAGTTCCTGTTCTGTCATTCAGATAATCCCGCTGTTTAGAGTTGCTGTTAATTTTTATAATGAAGATATTTACGCATAGTCAATGTATTTTTATCGCCATCTGACTGGTATGCTACCTCATCCATGACAGAATCTATGATAAAAAGGCCCATTCCTTGTTCCGGGATCATAACAAGGTTCCCGGCATCAAAATTTAAACGTGGCGGGCCCTGAGAGTCCATTTTTGTCCCCCAGTCGCTTATCGCAAAGGATATGCAGTCCTTTGAATAGGTTATATTGATCTCCACAGCATTTCCCGCTTCGGAGTTGTAGGCGTGCTTGATCGCGTTGTTGACCGCTTCCACAACGCATAGTTCGAGATAATAGGCGTCCGCCTCGCTCAAGGAAAGGTAGCTGCATATCCCGCGTACCGCAACGCCCGCAAGGGAGACGTTATCAAGGGTGCTGTCGATCAAAAAGGTGATCTTTTTCTGCGGCATCGGTTCAGACATGGCTATTTTCGGGGCTCACAGCTTCGAAAGGGCCTGGATCGCTTCCTGCTCGGAAGAAAAGATCTGAAACACCTTGTTCATCCTGGTCAGGCGGAAAAGGCCCATCACGGTCTCCTGCAAGCCTGAAATGACAAGATCGCCGTTGCCTCCTATGGCCTTAAGGCTGGAGACGATCGCCCCGAGGCCGCTGCTGTCAATGAAATCGACATTCGCCAGATTGAGGATTATCCTTGTGTTCCCCTCGTTGATCCAGTCGACCATTTTGCCTTTGAACTCCGTCGCAACCGATGCGTCGATCCTTTTTTCCACCGGCTTAACGATCAGTACGTTTCCCGTCTTGACACTCTCAATCTGCATACGAATCCTCCCAATATATCGTATATAGCACATAAAATAACCAATAACCAAACATCAATAACCAATAAATAACCAATACCCAATGACCGAATACCCAAAGGGGGAGCAACACCGGGCAGCTCTTGTTTGGTTATTGAATATTGGACATTGGTGATTGATTGGAGCTTGGTCATTGGTGATTGGTTATTCATTCAATTGTGCCTTTATATTCAATGGCGATAAGCGTTATATCGTCCTGAAATTCTCTTCCTTTACCGAAATCAGCAATTGAATGAAGGATGCCGTCAAGCAGCGCTTCAACGTTTTCTTTTCGTGAACCTTTCAGGATCGAATAAAAGCGGTCCTCTCCGAAATATTCTCCGCTGTTATTCTGGTACTCAATAATACCGTCAGTATAGAGAATGACCTTGTCTCCTTTGTGCAGGGTAATCTGCTCTTCCTCAAATGGCACAATGTTGTTCATACCTACAATAGTGCCGCCCTTATCGAGATATTCGCTGGTGCCGTTCGAACGCAAAATGATCGGGGCAGGGTGGGCGGCATTGCTGTATGCGAGTCTCCCCGTTTTTGTATCTATGATCAGATAGATGATCGTGAAATATTTATCGAACCTCTCTATGGGGTATTCGCGGTCGAGGGCCTCGAGAACCGCCCTGGGGGATATTATTTCGTAGCCGGGCGGTCCGGGTGTTTTCTTCTTTGTGGTGTTTCCGCTGTCGGGGTTCAGCGTCTGCGAAACGGAAACGGTTATGAGCGCCGAAGGCACGCCGTGGCCGCTTACATCTATCATGTAGATACCTACGTGAGATTCGTCAAGGCGGAATACGTTAAAGATATCGCCGCCGATCATATAAGAGGGCATGAATTTCCACGCGATGGCGAGGCTCTTTATGTCGGGTATGTTTTTAGGAAGAAGGCTCTGCTGAATGCCCGCCGCTGCCTTCAGGTCATCGTCAAGGCGTTTTTGCTTGTCGGTAAGCTCGATGTTCGTTCTCACCAGTTCCCTTGTGAGCCTCCTTATTTTAAGCTGATTC
>JAKQBZ010000256.1 GCA_029559435.1 Deltaproteobacteria bacterium
GCATAAAAAACGGCAATCAGCTCACAGCTATCAGCCGACAACAAGAACCAGAGATAGACCGGATCTATCGCTGATAGCTGATCGCTGTCAGCTGAGAAAGGTTACAGGCATGCATGAGGAAATAACGAGGGTATTGGTTGAGAATGGGGCCCGGATGATCTACGCGGTGAACAAGGGCGTCGAGAAAGGGCTGCAGCTGTTGCGGGATGAATTCCCGCATTTCGATTACGAGCTGTGCACGAACGAAAAGATCGCCTACGAGCAGGCGCTGTCATGCGCCTACGCCTCTTGCAGGTCTGCCTGCCTGCTGTCATCTGAAGGGCTCTATGAAGCCCTTGACCCTATCATGAGCTCAGCCTACACAGGGACCGCCGGAGGTTTTCTCGTGATCTGCGTCCAGGAGAACGACGTCCTGGCGACACCGGTTGGGCCTTTCGCAAAGCTGCCTTTCATCGTTGCAGACAGCATCGACGCGTTCCGGTCCGCTGTTGAATACGGCTACACGATATCAGAAAAATATGAGACGCCGGTCATTATCCAGGCAGCGCCGGAAATGAGCGAGGAACGAGGATCGAGGATTGAGGAACGAGCATCCGCTTCTCCGAACGCCGAACGCCGAACGCCCAACGCCGAACGTTCTTCTGCCCGGTTCATCAAGGACCCGAACCGCTGGGCGGCGACGCCGCAATTCCGTTACCGCCTCCGTCGTCAATTGAATGAAAAGATAGAAAAGATACGGAAAGAATTTGAAGAGTACGAAGGCAATCACGTGGCCGTTACAACGCAGACCGGGGTAATTACCGATAAGCTGTCGAGCCTTGAGTTCTATGACGAGGACGGGAGCATCCTGCGGCTCGCCACGCTCTATCCATTGCCGGACAAGCTTGTCAGCGGCTTCATCGACCGGATGGATATCATCTTCGTGGAAGAGGGATACCCGGTCATCGAGCTCCAGATCGCCGACCGTTCAAAGGTGCGGGCGAACAAGATAGGCGATTCGTATGGAAGAGAGAAGCCGGAAGAGATGGTACATGGAATGCATGTGGTCCGCGATAAGCTCGGCCCCGCGTCTTCCATCAATATGGCCCATGGCATAAAAAAGCTGGAGCCAGGAAAGAAGGTCCTTGCCATCACCTATGAAGACTATTTCTTTCATTCAGGGATGCCCGCTTTTGTGAACACGCTTTACAATAATTCGTCCTTTGTCCTACTCGTCATGACGAACAGGCGCGAGGACGAATTGAAGGGCGTGCTCAAAGGGTTTGGCTTTGAAAATTGCCACCATCTCGAAAGCGCCTCAGAGATAGAAAGATTTAAGGACGCGGATGCGCTGACAGTGCTTTTTTGCAGGGGAATAATGTGAGAACTACAGCTCATAGCTCATGGCTCATAGCTCATGGCGAGGCAGATTACAGATACAGAATCAGCATAGTGTCTGAACACTCGATGCTGGGCTCGTCGCCGGCTCCTGAAGGCTGTATGCTGAAGGCTGATCGCTGAAAGCTAATAGGAAGGTGTTTATTGAAGCTTGAGATCTTATGTGCGGGAATAGGGGGAAGAGGGGTTCTTCTGGCATCTACTATACTCATGGAAACGGCCATTGCTGCGGGCTTGAAGGCGTCGGCGTCTGACGAGTATGGCATGAGCCAGCGAGGAGGTTCTGTCGTTTCGCTCGTTAAGATCGGCGGTTTTAAAAGTCCGCTCATAGGCAGAGAGAACGCCGACACCCTTTTGGCCTTTGAAGAGAGCGAGTTCTACAGGAACCTTACGTTTCTGAAAAGAGATGGCAGGGCGATTGTGAATACCCCTAAAGATGCCTTGCCCGAAGAGGTAGAAAGGCTTTTGCGGGAAAGGAATATCAGGGTATACCAGGTGGACGGGGATGGGGTCGCAAAACAAAACGGCATGATCAAGGCATCTAATATTGCGGTCCTTGGATATTTTTCGTCTTTGAATATCGACCCCTATTCATACGGGAATATAAAGCAGACCATTGCCGCAAAGACAAAAGGGAAATTTCTCGAAAAGAACCTGGAGATCTTTGAGGCAGGGTTTAAACAAGCTGAGAGCAGAAGGAAATGAAGGAAAAAGAGAATAGCAATCAAAAGACTGGCGCAGAGGTAATGATCGGAAACTATGCGATCGCGAGGGGGTTTGTTGAAGCGGGCATCGAGCTTGCCGCCGCATATCCCGGGACGCCGAGCTCCGAGATCCTGCCGGGAATTGTGGAGTTCAAACGGCGCGAGAACATGAATATTCATACCGAATGGTCCGTAAATGAGCGGTGCGCGCTGGAGGTTGCCTTTGGCGCTGCCCTATCAGGGCACAATGCGGTATGCATGATGAAGCAGGTCGGCTTGAACGTTGCCTTTCCCGGGCTCCTGAAAGGAAGAAAGAAGGACCTCAAGGGCGCGTTCGTTATCGTCTCCTGCGACGACCCGGGCCCTCAGTCATCGCAGACAGAGCAGGACACGCGGCTTCTTGCTACGTTCTTCGGCATTCCTGTCTTTGATCCGGCCTCGCCGGCAGAAGCTGCCGACATCGCTTATTATGCCGTACAATACTCGGCGGAGCATAAGGTCCCTGTCATTATCCGCCCCACCCACAGGGTAAGCCACGCCCGCGAAGCCATCCCCCTTTATCCGGTCGGCAAACGCACAGTCACCCTGCAGGAAGGAGTACAAAGGCCGTTCAACGTTCAACATTCAACGTTCAACGTTAAAACAGAACAGGTAAAAGCCGCCGGCACGGAATGTGTTATCGCGAGCCCGCAGGGTGCGGAAATCCTGCAAAGCAGATCTAGCGATGACAGTAAAATGTCTAACATTGAACATAGAACATTGAACGTTGAACAGGTCTTGTCGCCTGGTCCTGCCGTTATCATCGCCCGGCGTGAATGTATCCTCAACGCAAAGCTGAAGCCCGAAGAGATCATTGATATAAGCGCCATTGAAAAAGACTGCATCGGTTGCAAACAATGCATCATAGAGTTTGAGTGCCCCGCCCTCGTATTCGATGAAGAGGCGAAGAAGGTCAGGATCGACGACGGGCTGTGCATACAGTGCGGAATGTGCCTCTATGCCTGCCACAAACAGGAAAAAGGCAAAAAACTTCAAAAACAATTCGGCAAACACACCACAAAACCCAAACCCAAATGATACCATCCCATATC
>JAKQBZ010000258.1 GCA_029559435.1 Deltaproteobacteria bacterium
CCTTGTAAAGTATGCTGCTTTCGCCGGACAGGTCTGAGATCAGCACGCGCTGGGCGTTGCCGACCTGCTCAGGGGCTATATGCTCATATGTCTCGGGGTTCTTCCTGATGGCGCTCACATGGATGCCGCCCTTGTGCGCAAAGGCGCTCTCGCCCACATAAGGCCTGTGTTTATCGGGGATAGAATTTGCCATCTCATCGATAAAAAGGCTCAGGTCGCGGAGCTTTCTCAGGTGTTCTTTCGGTATGCCTTCGTGGCCCATTTTGAGGATAACGTTCGGTATGATGGAGCAGAGGTTCGCGTTGCCGCACCGCTCGCCGTAGCCGTTCACGGTCCCCTGGACGTTCTCGCACCCTGCCCTCACTGCCACCAGCGTATTCGCCACTGCAAGCTCTGTGTCGTTGTGTGTGTGGATGCCGAGCTTTGCCTTCAGCGCCTTCCTGACGTCCGTCACCGTTTCGTATACCTCGTACGGCATGGATCCGCCGTTCGTGTCGCAAAGGACAATCGCGTCTGCTCCGGCATCGTGGGCGACGCCGAGCACCTTCATTGCATAATCCCGGTTCCTCTTGTATCCGTCGAAAAAATGCTCGGCATCGAAAAATACATATTTTCCCTTTTTCTTGAGATGAGCGATCGTTTTTTCTATCATCCTCAGGTTCGCATCAAGGCCCACCTTCAGCGCATCCCTGACGTGGAGGTCCCAGCTTTTGCCGACGATCGTCACCCACCCGGTGTCGGCCTCCAGAACCGCCTTCATGATATCATCTTCTTCGGGACGGACATTGTGCTTGATGGTGCTGCTGAAGGCCACTATCTTCGATGTCTTAAGGCGCAGCCTTTTTACTTCTTTAAAATAACTGAGGTCTTTGGGATTGGACCCCGGCCATCCGCCTTCGATGAAATGGATGCCGAACTCGTCGAGCCTCTCCGTGATCCTCAGCTTATCGTTGAGGGAAAAGGCTATATCCTCGGACTGGGCGCCGTCCCGAAGAGTGGTGTCGTAAAACTCGACCCTCACTTCTCCTCCTCGACCGCCCCGGTATCAAGGCCGAACGCGGTATGAAGCGCGCGGACCGCAAGCTCCCCGTATTTCTTCTCAACGACGCAGGATATCTTGATCTCCGATGTGGTGATCGCCTCTATGTTGATCCCTTCCTTCGCAAGCACTGAGAACATCTTCGAAGCGACGCCTGCATGGGACCTCATGCCGAGCCCGACAATGGACACCTTGGCTATGTTCTCGTCAATAGCGACCTTTTCGGCGCCGACCTTGCCTGCCACCTCCTCCATAAGCTTATATGCCTTCTTGCCGTCCGCATTGGCGACGGTAAAGGTGATATCGGTAAAGTTTTCGCGGCTTACGTTCTGGACAATGACATCGACGACGATCTGCGCGTCGGAAAGGGCCGTGAAGATATGTGACGCGATGCCTGGCTTATCGGGGACCTTGCTCACCGTGATCTTCGATTCGTTCTTGTTATATGTGACGCCTGTAACTTCCATTCTTTCCATATCGGCAACCTCCTTGCAAACGAGTGTTCCCTCACCGTCGGTGAAGGAAGATTTTACGAGAATAGGCACATTGTATCTTTTTGCGAACTCAACGGATCGTATCTGCAGCACCTTCGCTCCAAGGCTCGCCATCTCGAGCATCTCTTCAAAGGATATCCTGTCAAGCCTTCTGGCCTTTTCGCAGATATTCGGGTCCGCCGTGTATACCCCATCAACATCGGTATATATCTCGCACACATCGGCGTTCAGGGCGGCTGCGAGCGCAACGGCCGAGGTGTCCGATCCACCCCGTCCCAGCGTTGTGATATTGCCCTTTTCATCAACGCCCTGAAAGCCTGGAACAACCACGACTTTCCCTTTGTTAAGCGCGGAGACGATCAGGTCCTGCTCAATGCGGGAGATCCTCGCCTTTGTGTGGCTTGAATCAGTTATGATCCTTGCCTGGTGTCCCAGGAGGGACATGGCGTCGCAGAGCATGTTTTTGAGCGTTATCGCGAGCAGCGCCGACACCACCTGCTCACCCGTCGAGACAAGGACGTCAAGCTCTCTCTCGTCGGGAAATTTACAGATGCTGTGCGCCAGGTTAAGCAGCCTGTCCGTCTCTCCTGCCATGGCAGAGACCACAATAACGAGGTCGTTATCCTCCTCTCTGTAGCGTATGATCCTCTTCGCAATGCTGGCTATCCGCTCGAGATCCGCCACTGAAGTTCCTCCGTATTTCTGCACAATAAGCATTGTCTACCTCCGTATATAAAAAATCGGTATTGGCTGTCAGCGATCGGCCCTCTGCCTTTTGACCGCCGGCAGCTCATGTTTTTGTAATGGTTATCCTTCTCTCTCCTTCACTGACGGCGTCTATGTACACCTTGACCGCGCCGTTCCACCAGGCACCCCTTTCCGCCCATTCGACGGCTACGATGCCTTCCTCAAGATACTCTTCAATGTTGAGGCTCTCAATATCATACCCTTCAAGCCTGTAGAGGTCAACATGACAAAGGGTAAGGTCGCCTTCATAGACATTCATGATAGTAAAGGAAGGGCTTGCCACATACTGCCAGTCCTGTATGCCAAGGCCCCGCGCGATGCCCTTGACAAGCTGGGTTTTGCCTGTGCCGAGTTCGCCGTAAATGGCATAGAGGTCGCCCCGCTTCGCTTCTTTTCCTATGCGTTCGCCTATATCCCATGTCTCAGAGGGACTTTTCGATATATACTCTGTCCTTTCCATCCCTGATTTCCTGAACGGCCTTTCCTACTCCGGCGAGGAGGTCGCAGGCGAGCATGTCGATATCAACGCCGTTCCCGGCCCACGCGTCAGCGATATAGCCATGGATGTATGCGGCCAATATCGATGCTTCGGCAAGCGAATAGCCCTGTGCGATAAAACCTCCGATGAACCCTGTCAGTATGTCGCCGCTTCCGCCTTTCGCAAGGGCGGGGTTCCCCGTAGGGTTAATAATGATCTCTCCGCCGGGGCTGAAGAGGATGCTCCGCGCCCCTTTCAGGAGGAGGTGGACGCCGTATCTTTCCGTAAAAGACCTCCCTGCCCCTATCCTGTCGGCATTGATTGCCTGCGGCGCAACGCCCATGATGCGAGCCAGTTCGCCGGGGTGGGGCGTAAAGACAGCCCCGTGCTTCGAGGTCCTGATCATACCAGGGCTGCCCTGGAATGCGTTGATCCCGTCGGCATCGATCACAAAAGGCTTCTTCACGTTCCTGTTCAGCTTCCTCACGAGTTCCATTGTTTCCCTGTCCTGCGAAAGCCCCGGCCCCATAACGACAACATCTTTATCCTCAATAAAATCCACAATCTCTTTGTATGCTGAGAGAGGCAGGCAGCCTTTCCCCTTATCCTTCACCGGGTACGTCATCACTTCCGTCAGCTTAGCCTCCATAATGCCGTTCAAGCTCTCCGGAATAATAAGCGTAACAAGGCCTGCCCCTACCTTCAGCGCAGCCAGTGAAGCCATATGGGCGGCGCCGGTCTTGCCTGTCGACCCGGCGATCACCACGACATGGCCGAAGGTCCCTTTGTGGGACCATGGCAGCCTTTCCCGCATGAACCCGCGCAGGAGCTCGCCGTCTGCAACGATGCCGTCGATGCCGATCGTATCTTCGATGAACGCCGGAATAGAGATATCGATGACCGTCAGCTTGCCGGAATGGTAAGCGCCAGGATAAAGCACCTGCCCCAGTTTCGGATACCCGTAGGTAAACGTGTGGGTCGCCCGTACCGCTTCACCGAGCGGCTGCCCCGTCTTTCCATCAATGCCCGAGGGGATATCGACGGAGACAACGGGCCTCCCGGAGCCGTTCATCGCCTCAATGGCAAGCTTTTCCTTTCCTGAAGTTTCCTTCGAAAGCCCTGTGCCGAAGATAGCATCCACCAGGATATCGGCCTCCTTTATGCCCCTTTTCAGCGCGTCGATATCATTTGTACACTCAACGACCTCTCCGCCGATCGATGCGTAGAGCTCCATATTGAGCGCGGCGTCGCCTTTCAGCTCACCTCTTTTGCCAA
>JAKQBZ010000285.1 GCA_029559435.1 Deltaproteobacteria bacterium
AACCAGAAGTTGCCAACTGTTGGAGAAATGCATTCTATGACCCTAACCCCATGATCTTTGAGACGAGGCTGAAAACCTTTTCCAGCCCACCTTCCAATAACAGCCACATCATTCCCTGCTTCTTTTAAAACAGTGGATAGATGAAAAACAAAAGATGTCACTCCGTCAACTATCATCGCATCGGAACAAAAAAGAACTCTCATATGCCTTCCTTTCCTGATAGATCCTCTGGATGCTTCCTGCTACATGTAAGACTGTCTATCACAAACAACCCTTTTTAATATCCTAAAAATGAAGTAATAATCTATCGGCTATTATAAAAGATAAACGATCTCAGATAGAAACAGATCAGAAAGAAATAATAAATTTGAGGATAAACCACAAAGTCTATCCTCAAATATTTATAGCGTTGATAATTATTAAGGTTATTGATCAGCGCCAAAAATAAATATTTTATCCCCCAAGGTAGGCATCAATGACCCGACGGTCTTTCAGCAGGTCGCAGCCTTTGCCCTCAAGCGTTATCGAGCCGACTTCAAGGACATAGGCATAATCAGCCACTTTAAGGGCTCCGAACGCGTTCTGTTCGACAAGAAGTATCGTCTTGCCTTCATTGTTGATCTCGCGGATTATCTCAAATACCTCTTCGACAAGAAGAGGGGCAAGCCCGAGGGAAGGTTCATCCATCATTATGAGTTCCGGGTCGCTCATCATTGCCCTCGCCAGCGCAAGCATCTGCTGCTCCCCGCCGGAAAGGGTCCCTCCCTTCTGCCAGGCCCTTTCCTTGAGCCTCGGGAAAAGCTTGAACGCCCTTTCGATGGAACTTTCGAGGCCCGCCTTGTCTTTGCGTGAATAGCCTCCAAGCTTCAAATTTTCAAGGACGGTAAGCTGAGGGAAGATCCTTCTGCCTTCGGGGCACAGTGCCACCCCTGACATCAGTATCTCTTCCGGAAGGAGTCCCAAAAGGTTTTTGCCCTTCCAGGAGATGCTTCCGGTCTTGCTCTTCACCAGTCCGGCGACAGATCTCAGGGTACTGCTCTTTCCTGCACCGTTCGCACCTATCAGAGTCACGATCTTACCCATGGGGACTTCCATCGATATGCCCCTTATGGCATGTATGCCCCCGTAACGCACGTTGAGGTTCTCAATTTTCAGCACAGACGGCAGCCTCCTTTCCGAGGTATGCCTCGATAACTTTTGAGTTGGAACGTATCTCTGCGGGGGTGCCTTCCGCGATCAGCTGTCCGTAGTCCAGTACCCTGATCCATTCGGATACGCCCATGACGACCTTCATGTCGTGCTCGATAAGGAGGATGGTGAGTCCGAACCTGTCTCTAATCTGCCTTATGAAATCCATGAGTTCCCTGCTTTCCTGGGGATTCATACCGGCTGCGGGTTCGTCGAGCAGCAGGAGTTTGGGGTCAGTGGCAAGCGCCCTTGCTATTTCAAGCCTTCTTTGAGCTCCGTAAGGCAGTCCGGTGGCTATCTCCTTTGAAAGGTGTCCCAACCCGACCGCATTCAGGAGTTCCATCGATTTTTCCCTTATTTCGCACTCTTCCCTGAGAAAACCCGGGAGCATCAGCGGTGCCGTCCACCACGGCGACTTCTGGCGCACCCAGCATGCCGTCATCACGTTCTGAAGGACAGTACCTCCGGAAAAGAGCCTGATATTCTGGAATGTCCTGGCAATGCCAGCCCTGCAGACATCATGCGGCTTCATCCCGGTTATATCTTTGTCCATAAAGTAGACTTTGCCTTCGGTCGGAGTGTAAAAACCGGTAATTATGTTGAAGCAGGTGGTCTTGCCCGCGCCATTCGGTCCGATCAGGCTGGAGATGCTTCCCTCGGCTACATCTATGGTAAAGTTGCCGACGGCTGTCAGCCCGCCGAACCGTATCGTCACTTTTTCTGTTTTGAGAACGGACCTGGCCATCTTACTCGGCCTCCTTTTTGTTTCCAAAGCGTCTGACCACGCTGTCCCAGCTGAACTCGTAGCCTCCGATTATCCCTTCCCTGCGGTAGAGGATAATGAAAAGAAGGACCAGTGAGAAGATGACCATCCTCATTCCGGGGATGCCAGCGATCACAAAGGAACCTATCTCGATCGTGTCTTCGACAAACCTGAGCCATTCAAGCAGAACTGTTATGACGACCGCTCCGACCATCGATCCTGTTATCGACCCAAGTCCGCCTGCAACAACTATCATAAGGATGTTGAAAGTAAGCTGAAAGTTGAACATCTTGGGGTCGATCGTCGTGATCAGGCTTCCCATCAGCGCCCCCCCCACTCCGGCAAAAAAAGCGCCTACAGCAAATGATATCGCCTTGCACTTAAAGGTATTTATGCCCATGGCCTTTGCAGCGACCTCATCGTCGCGTATGGCCCTGAGGCAGTTCCCGAAGTTGCTGGAGAGGAGTTTTACTATCACGTAGAAGGTAAGGATGCACCAGAAATAATTCCACCCCAGATCGGCATATG
>JAKQBZ010000315.1 GCA_029559435.1 Deltaproteobacteria bacterium
TTCAAAATTCAAAACGCAAGGAGCATGCAGTTGTCTGGAGCATTCAATGAGGAAGCTCGGTCGTATCATCCCCCCCCTCTCCCTGACCCTCTCCCTCAAGGGGAGCGGGAACAATGTTATACCAAAGCGCTGCTTCGGGGAATCTATTGATTGAGCGTGTTTGCGTGGGATGTCCCGGCGGCATGCTCATCCTTGTGGAAGAAAGTCCGGCACAAATGCTCCTATTATATTTAATGTGCAAAAAATTCCCCCACCGATCTGATGACAAGTTCTACATCGTTGTCGGTCATGTCATAGAAGAGAGGAAGGGTGATGATCTCCTTCCATACCTTTTCCGTTGCAGGAAGCTCTGTGGCATATTTACTGAAAAAGGGCTGGAGATGATTAGGTATGTAGTGGACTCCGCTCGCCACGCCTTTTGACGCGAGGAAATCCATCATCCCATCCCTCCTGTCGCCGTCAACGCGGAGTATGTACATAAATGGGGCCATCTCCCTCAATTCCCACTTGAGGGTCTTTATGCCTTTGACCTCTTTAAAGGCAGCATTGTAGCGTTCTGCGATCTCTTTCCTTTTCCCTACGAACGCTTCAAGCTTTCTGAGCTGCGCGATCCCTATTGCTGCGTTGATATTGCTCATATGGTAGCGGTACCCCTGCGTTACCACCTCGTAATACCAGCTCTGTGCCTTTTTCTGCCGTTGCCACGAATCCCTTGTTATTCCGAGGGCCCTTTTTCTCCGTATCGTATCTGCCATGCTGTCATCGTTCAACGTTACGGCGCCCCCTTCGCCGCAGGTGAAATTTTTGATCGGGTCAAAGCTGAAACATGCCGCGTCGCCTATGCTGCCGACCTTTTTGCCTTTGTACGTTGACCCGAAGGCATGAGCAGCGTCCTCGATAACGACGATCTTCCTCTCCCTGGCGATCCCGAGGAGCCGGTCCATATCGCAGGCGTATCCGCAATAGTGGACGGGCATGATCGCCTTTGTCCTGGGAGTTATCCGCTTTGCCATGTCGTCAAGATCGATGTTGAGCGTGTCAGGGTCGACTTCGCAGAATACCGGAATGGCGCCAAGCGAAATAATTCCCTGTATGCCTGCGCAAAACGTCAATGAAGGGGTGATCACTTCATCTCCCGGGCCTATTCCGTATGCATCGAGGGCGATGTGGAGGGCCGTTGACCCCGTATTGACCGCCACCACGTTGCGCACGCCCAGATAGTCCTTTACCATGTTCTCGAACTCTATCACCTGCGAGCCCATTCCGAGCCAGCCTGTCTCAAATACCTTCCTGACCTCTTCAAGCTCTTCGCTGCCGATAGAGGGTCTATGTGCCTGCAACATTATTTAAACCTCCATATTGTGTCACAATGACAGTATATCGTATTTCGTATGTCGTATATCGAAAAAACCGTATCGGACGCTCGATACTCGTCGCTGGATACTGGTTCAAACCAGTGACGAGTAACGAGTATCGAGGGACAAGGTTTTCACCTTTCACTATTCTCTGCCTTTATTCATGGATTCAAGGGATCGAGGGTGGGAGAAATGCCTTCATCGCTTCTTCTGTCGCGGGAGAAAAAAGCTCAGGCAGCATCACTGAATAGCGCGGCGGCGAATAGGAAGGATCTTTCATTCTCTTTTCGGCATCGATCAGCCTTTCCCGCAATTCATTCACGCTGCCGCAGGGCTTCCCGAATTCCTCAAACCACGCAAGCGGATCCAGGTCGACCTGGGCGCTCCTGCCTATCCTTATCACCTCTTTGTCCGCCATGACGCAGTCGAGGACCGCGCCCGTGGCCCCGCTGACAACGATATCGCAAAGATTAAGGGCTTCATCCATCGGCCCTGTAAAGACCTCGGTTCCCGGCGGGAAATCGTTCATGATCGTTTTAATGAAAGACGTTTGCATGGGATGTGGCTTCAGGATCACCCTGAGCCCTTCGATCCCTTCAATAGCCTCCCTGAGCTTGTAGAACAGCTCTGTTATCGTTTCCTTTTCAATTGGAAGGACAAGAAGGACCCTGAAATCACCTGAGGCGGCGCCGGATGCCTTTCTGATATTGTGGAGATAGAGATACCTCAGCGCCGCGCCGACGACAACGCGGTCCCCCGGATAATTTTCCTGCATCAGGATGTCTTTATATTTGCGGCCGTTGCAGATGATCCTGTCAGGGATAGGCGCGATCTCCCTTTCCTTCATATCAATAAAAAAAGAAAGGGTATTGGGAGACGGGGCCACGTGAAAGAAGCCATGTACGACGGTTCCCGGCATAAATTCCTTTACGCCGAGCTGGATGAGCTTGTCGGTAAACAGGTTTTCGAACCCATCCAGCACCATCTTCGGCCTTATCCCTTTTTCTGCAAGTCTTTTGAAAAGCAGATAATACATCGATTCGAAGCGCACGGGCTCGTTCCTGTGATATTCTTCGAAGAGGATCGAGCAGTCAACGCCTTTCAGCGCAATAGCACGAAATATGAACCTGCGCTGCCTGTGCCGGAGCCGGAAAGGGAACAGGTAATCCTGGATGCAGTAGTAGTCCTGCAAAATAATAAAATGTTCCTTGTTCGTATGCAGGAACGAAAAGGCATCCCAGATGGAGCGCGTGACGTTCCTGTAAGAAAAGCTCACAAAGGTCGCCTTCCGCACATTGTTCCGCTGGTAGTAATCCGGCAGGATGGTAAAATAGCGGTCCCTGAACTGACCATCTGCTCCAAAACATTTTTCATCGACCCACGTATGGAGGATCACGTCGGGGTTCTCCGGATGGTTGTATCTGCCTGTTATGGCTTTATGATAGAGCCTGTTAAGCCTTGCAGCAGCAAGGACCAATAGATGCGGAACCAGTTTAAGCAAGCCCTCTGCAAATATCCCCATCGGCCTGTCTTTCAGCGTAAATAATGTATTGCTCTCTGCCTTAGCCCCTTTTTTCGCAGCAACGGAGGCGATATTCTTGATGACGGCATTGCTGTCCGTTATGATGCATATATCCCCGCCCCCATCCATCCACCTGGAGGCAAGGTGTACGTAGCAGCAGTGAAGAAAAAGGCTGCACGTCATCGTATTGCGCTCAGATATAACGCTCGTCCACCATTCTATCGAGTTATATTGTACCCCGAGCTTCGCAGTCGCCTCGTAGAACGGCCTCCTCAGATCGGCTGCAATATTCTGGAGCATATCGCTTATCTCTTCACACTCCGCAATGCCGCGAAGCGCCTTTTTTAGCCCTACGATCTTTTCATAATTGCCGATCAGGGGA
>JAKQBZ010000007.1 GCA_029559435.1 Deltaproteobacteria bacterium
GACCGTATGTCGTAAACTGCAAAAGAATAGGGAGCTCGGTCCACACCGAACCGGGGACCGCCGATATACTATATACTATATACGATATACCGTCTTTACAGTATCAGCCTCTGCGGGTCTACCTCTTCCCTCAGGATACGCAGGTCTTCCGCCGATGGCGGCTCCGCCTCCCGCGCGCGGGACACATCAATGGGAAAGCCCGTGTTCTCAACAATTTTGTCGACGGTAATGCCGGGATAATACTCTGCAAGGTACATCTCTTTTGTCGTCTCGTCAAACCTCATGACGCAGAGGTTGGTGACGACGGCAAGGGCCCCTCCCCTCTGGAGGCCAAGGTTCCTGCGCGACTCCCCGCCCTCATACCATCCCACGCTGGTCAGGTAGTCAAGCTTCTCAACGAACCGCCTCTTCTCGTGCTGCATAAATGTGATAACCCCTGATGCAAACGCCGACACGTCGCAGGCTCCGCCGCTGCCCGAGAACCTTGTCTTTGGCCTCCAGTAGTCGCCGATCACCGTTGTGTTGAGGTTTCCGTATCTATCGATCTGGGCGGCTCCGAGGAACGCTATGGTGTGGAGCCTCCTGTGGCCCACTATCGAGAACGCCTCGATGAGGCCTGAGTTCAGGCACGTTCCGTACATGACCCTGAGGTCTGACACGGCCATGGGTATCTCTTCGAGGGACGGGTCGATGCCCCCTGTCTCAAAAAAGATGACCGCCTTTGGCGCATATATTCGTTTTGCCGCCGTGGCAGCAAGCATTGACAGGCCTGTGCCGGCGAATACAATGTCGCCGTTTTTAACAAACCTTCCTGCGCTTATTGCCATCATTTCGTTATCAGTATAATTAGCCATCCTGAAACCTCCCTATTTTCTGTCCAAACCTACTGCATATCCGAGAACGGGGTTCGCCTTTATCTTCATCAAGCTCTCTGAACCGACCTTGTTTAGATATTCATCGTAGGACGAAACGCCGTATACCCACTCATCGAGGTACTCTTTGAAAAGACCGTCGTCGTTGGCTACCTTTTTGTAAAGGTTCAGATGCTTCGGGTCGTAGTCGTAGAAGGTGTAGCATCCCGTCGGGTGTGCGCCGTAAGGGACTTTCACGATAGCATCGACAAAGAACGGGGGGAGCGTGTTCTGGTCAGGGTCAAGCCTGATGAACGAGCGCGGCACGATCTCTTCGCAGGTCACGATGACGGCATCGGCCGATTTTGCCTGCTCGATGTCGGCGAAGGTGAGCCCTTTTATCCGGACCGTTCCGTCTTCGCCCACATACTGCGCGTGAACAAGCGCAATGTCCGGGTTCAAGGCAGGCAGCAGCACCACCTTGTCATCCTGTTCGCTAAAGGGATTCTGCATGAGGGAAAATTTCTTTGGCGCAACCTTTCTCTGCCCTCTGAGCTCTTTCGGAAATCCCTCGTAATTCAAGAGGTCCGAACCGAGTCCGGATTTTGTAGGGATAAAGGGAATACCCAGTGCGCCTGCGAGGAATCTTAAGCTCATCTGGTAGTTCGAATAATCCTCAAACTGGATCTCACCTCTCTGGATCGCCTTTTTAAATCTGATGCACGTCGGCGCATACCTCCCGTTGCCGCCGTATGCGATCTCCAGCCTCTTTACGCATCCGGCGCCTATCAGCACATCGAGCGCCTGCCCGTGGGAGTGGCACACAAGGTGTATGTCCTTTATTCCCTGCCTGATGACCTCGTAGGCGACAGCCATGGGGTTTCGCACAACGGTGAACCCCCCGAGGGCGATCTGGCTGCCATCCTTGATGAACCTCTTCACCGCCTCCTCGACGCTCATCACCTTGTCGGCTATTTCAGGATAATTGTTCATTTTTTCTTTCTCCTTGCTGTTGGATATAATCGGCCTGCGGTATCTTTGCTCCCAGCATATTCAGTGTATACAATTTTGTTTACAAATATATCACTTTTACGCGCTCAGTTTGTCAAGGTTTTTATATATGATGTGATTTCTTTAAGGGTTAAGAAAAAAGTTGACAATAACTATTGAATGCCATAAGATGGAAATGTTCGGGAAAAAATTCACACAAATTTTTTATAACTCATTCTTAAGGAGGGCAGAATGAAATTTGATCGGTTGTTGGAGGGGAATAAGGATATTAAGAGAAGAGACTTTTTGAAGCTCACGTCGGCACTCGGCGGTATCGCTTTGCTGGGCAATGCAGGAAATGTTTTAGCCCAGGGTAAAAAGAGGATATCGATCGCAACTGGCGGCATGGGCGGCGTCTATTTCGTCATCGGCGGAGGCCTTGCGAGCATCCTTACAAAATATGCCGGCGTCGAAGCGGCAGCAGAGGTTACCGCGGCATCTGTCGATAACTGCAAACTCATCAACGCGAAGAAGTCCGACATGGGCCTCATCATGGCGGATACGGGCTATGACGCATTCAAGGGCCTCGGCAATTTCAAAGGCAAACCGCTTCCCTTGCGGACTTTATCGGTCCTGTATCCCAACCTCATGCACGTCGTAACGCTGGAGGGAAAGGGCATTAAAAAGGTGGCCGACCTGAAGGGTAAAAGGGTGTCCACCGGCTCACCCAGGAGCGGAACCGAAGTAAAGGCGCGGAGAGTCCTTGAAGCAGGCGGCATAGACCCTGATAAAGACATCAAAAAGGACAGGCTCGGAGCAGGCGAGTCCGCGGGCGCCCTGAAAGACGGCAAGATAGACGCCTATTTCTGGGACGGCGGCGTACCGACGTCTTCTGTTCTTGATCTTTCCGCATCGCCGGGAGTCAAGATGGTCCTCATCGGACACGAGGATCTTATCCCGAAGATGACCGGAAAATACGGCCCTGTCTATTATCCGTCGATAATCCCCAAAAAGGTATATACCGGAATGGAAAACGATACGCAGGTTGCCGCCGTCGGTAACCTGCTTTTATGCCACCAGGATATGGATGAGAAGCTTGCCTATGATATCGTCAAGACCATGTTCGAACACCTGAAGGAGCTTGCCGCCATCCATAAAGAGGCCCTTCACATCAACCTGAAAGACGGCGGCGCAAGCAAGGCGGTTCCATATCATAAGGGCGCTGCAAAATACTTTAAGGAGAAAGGGATTACCGTTCCCGTTTGAAAGAACGATCAGGACACAGGGGGACAACATTCCTCCTGTGTCTTTTACTATGTGCAAGCATTGCATCCTTTGCCGGATTACTGATCAAGGTCCAAATACTGAAGATCGGGGATAAAGGGCCTTCGTACCGCGTTTCACGCGGCGATGTTATCACGCTCCGTTATACCCACTCAATGTACGGAGTGCCTGTTGTCGAAAGATTGAGAGTGGAAAAGGGATACTTCGAAATTTTCAGCGTCGCAACGAGCGACGCAGCGCTTGAGTACTATGGCATCACTTCAAAAGAAGAACAGAACGTGAAAGGGGCTATAAAAGAGTTTTCGATCCCTCAAGGCAGCGTAGGCGGACATACGCTGTCTGTTCATGGGGACACCATACCTTTTACAGCCCTGCACGATGAGCATAGGAGCATACACATAAGACTGGTACAGCAACCTCTCTTACTGCATCTCATATATTCTTTTCGGAGGTAACTATGGCAGACAAAGATATTCCGTCGGTAGATAAGGCAATCGAGGAACTTACCGAGGAACAAAAGAAAAAACTGGAAGAGCTTATTGAAGAGGAAGAAGGCGTTACCCGGAAGGTAAAAGGATTCTGGAATATCGTCATTACCGCCCTCGCCGTTATCATGTCCCTCTTTGCAATATACGAAGCGGTCGTCCCGCTGACAACCCAGATCGTAAGGGGCGTGCACGTCGCATTTTTGCTTGCCATCTCCTTTCTCTATTACCCCGTTGCAAAGAGGTTTAAAGGAAAGATCAATATATTCGATATTATCCTGTCGCTTCTTTCTCTCGCATGCATCATCTACATGCTTGTTGATTTTGAGGATTTCATCTACCGGGCGGTAACCCCTGAACGATGGGATATGATCTTTGGCGTATTATTCATTTTGCTTATATTGGAAGTGACCCGGAGAAGCTCAGGCTGGATCATGCCCGTCACGTGCGTCATCTTTCTCGTATACGCATACATCGGGCCGTCGCTTCCTTCCCCGTGGACCCACAGGGGATACGACCTTGAGCGCATCGTCGGCCACATGTATATGACCCTTGAGGGCATTTTCGGCGTCCCCATCGATGTCTGTTCAACGATCATCATCATGTTCTGCATATTCGGCGCCTTTCTC
>JAKQBZ010000011.1 GCA_029559435.1 Deltaproteobacteria bacterium
CCGAACGCCCAACGCCGAACACATCACGGGTGTTCTGCCATGAGCTGCCTTTCTCTCGCGACATACGATATACGAACGACGATATACGGTCTGTTATGCCGCTGCTTTCTTGCTTACCCGCCGATAATCGTGTAATATAAACGGGTTATGGGCAGACGGATACTCACAGGGCTCCTTGCCCTCCTCCTGCTGTGTATAATCATTGCCCCCCATCCCGGGATCGGCGCAGATTATCCTTCCTTTGGAATAATCGGAGACACAAAGATCGGGGTCACCGAGGCGGTATATAAAAGGTTTCTCAAGAAGATCGCGCAGGAAGGGATTGACCTTATCTTCATTGTCGGCGACGTCATCGACCATCCCGGCGCCGTCAAGGAGTGGGAAAGGTTCCTTGAGCTGACCGGCGCAACAATAACGTTCCACATAACACCGGGCAACCACGACATAAACAGCGCGAGATCGCTGAAGGCCTATGAAAGGATTATCGGAAAACCTCTCTATTACGCCCTTGCCTTCAACGATATTCAGTTCATCATCCTCTGCACGGAAATCCCCGGCGAAACCAGCAAGGTTACGGGCAGGCAGTTGGAGTGGCTCAAAAACACCCTGGAGGAGCCCTTCGCACAAAGGATCGTCTTCCTCCATAGGCCGCTTTTCCCAACCTCCTTCGGCAGGCGGTACGACCTTGACAGATACCCCGCGGACAGGGATACGCTCCACGACCTGTTCGTCAAACACAGCGTAAAACTGGTCTTCGCCGGCCATGAGCACCTGTACAACAGGAGCGAAAAGGACGGTATAGCATACGTTATCGCGGGCGGCGGCGGGTCGCGGCTTCTCACATTTGATGAAGAACATGGCGGTTTCTTTCATTATATTGTTGCAAAAAGGGGCGAGGAAGGGTATATTTTCAACGTTTACGATATCAATAACGCGTTACGTGACACATTTTATTTGAAACAATGAGGTGAATTAATGGGCAGCGTGATGAAATGGCGCAAGAAAAAGATGAGGAAGCATAAGTATAAAAAACTAAGAAGAAGAACGAGACATCAGAGGAGAAAGTAACGAGCGCATAACCTTCATATTCCTGATATCCATTTTGCCCATCTTCGGCGTTTCCATGACGCCCGCGAGATGGGCAAATCTTTTATCATTCAAGAGAAGTCTAAAAAATTCGATGCCCAGTTCTCCTTTGCCGATATGCCAGTGCCTGTCGACCCTGCTCCCGGCAGCAGTTGAAGAATCGTTGAGATGGAAGAACATGATCTTCCCTTTGCCGATACTGCCCTCGATGTCGCCTATCAATCCGTTCCATACACGCTTTCGCCTGATGTCATATCCTGACTGGAGGAGGTGCGCCGTATCGAGACATAAAAAGACCTTGTCCTTTCTGGCGATCCCCCCGTATATCCCTGCAAGCTCGTCGACATTCCTTCCGATGCTTGACCCCTGGCCCGACGCATTCTCAAGAAGAACCTGTATGTCGAACCCCTCCAGCACTCTGTTGACGGCTTGAGCCGCCATCTCGATCCCCTTATCTTTCTCCTCCCTTGAGCCGCAGTGAACGACGATCGCGGGGATGCCAAGCCGGCAGCACAGCCCCGCTTCATGGGCAAAGCCCTTCATGTGCCGTTCATCCCTGTCGATCTTCGCGAGGTTCGGCAAATAGGAAAGGTGGGCAAATACAGGGATCTC
>JAKQBZ010000018.1 GCA_029559435.1 Deltaproteobacteria bacterium
CGATGAAAAGAACAGCTATTGTTTTGCTGACAGCAGTCTTTTGTTCCACCCTTTGCTGGTTGTCCCTTTCTTTTGCAGGACCCATCGATGCATTCAAGGGAGAAAAGGGGATCGTGAAGATATCGGGGGGCACAGCGCATATCCCGGTAATGAAGGAAGCCGCCCGCCGGATCATGACGGCAAATCCGGATATCCAGATAACCATTGCCGGCGGCGGATCAGGCGTAGGGATCAAACAGGTAGGCGAAGGGCTTGTCGATATCGGCAACTCCGGCAGGAAGCCGACCGATGACGAGATCAAGCGGTTTAACCTCAAGCTCTTTATGTGGGCCTTAGACGGCGTTGCACTTATAGTGCACCCGAAGAACAAGGTGGCGTCGCTCAGCAAGGCCCAGGCGAGGGACATCTTTTCGGGGAAGATTGATAACTGGAAGACGCTCGGAGGTGAGGACAGAAAGATCAACCTTTACACAAGAGACGAGGCGAGCGGGACGAGGGAGGTCTTTTGGGAAAAGGCACTCGGAAAGGGAACTATCGCGAAAGGCGCAAACGTGGTCGTTTCGAACGGCGCGATGAAGTCCGCCGTATCGCAGGACCCCTATGCGATCGGATACGTCTCGGTGGGGCACATCGACAAGACCGTTGCGCCCGTCGCTTTTGAAGGTGTTGTTCCTGCCATCGAAACGGTAGTATCGGGAAAATATGCGGTGAGCCGCGGCCTTTACAGCAACACAAAGGGTGAGCCTTCGCACCTTACAAAGAAGTTTCTTGATTATCTCTTTACCGACGAGGGCCAGAAGATAGTCGCTGCAAGCGGCTTCATAGCTGTTAAATGAATTCAATCAAAGAGACTATCGTGGAGAGGGCCCTGCTCCTCTCCACGATAGTAAGCGGCGCCGTCACGCTCATCATCTTCGGCTTTATGTTTTTTATGGCGCTCCCGCTCCTGAGGGAGGGGAACATCTTTCAGATCCTCACGGGCGAATGGTCGCCGGGGGGTGGTTCCTACGGGATACTGCCGATGATCGTCAGCACCCTCGCAATATCCTGTTTGAGCGTGGCGATCTCTTTCCCGGTCAGCATCGGTTGTTCAGGTTTCATCGGGGTCCTCGGGCCGAGGCGGCTTGGCCGCTCTCTCAGGAGAATCGTGCAGGTGATGACAGGGATACCGACGGTGATATATGGCTTTGTCGGCATCTTTCTTCTCGTTCCCATAGTGCGCGAACTTGGCGGAGGCGGATCGGGCATGTCGGTGATCACGGCGGCGCTTATGCTGTCCGTACTCATATCTCCTACAATGATCCTCTTCTTCAACGACAGCTTTGAGAGGGTGCCCGCCCCCTATCTCGATGCGACTGACGGGTTGGGCGCCAGCGCGGTGCAAAAGCTGGTCTACGTGATCATCCCAAATGCCAAAAAGGGCATTATCATCGGGCTGATCCTTGCCTTCGGGAGGGCGATGGGAGATACGCTGGTCGCGCTCATGATAGCCGGCAACTCTGCCCAGGTGCCGGGCTCGATATTTGACTCTACCCGTACGCTGACCGCCCATATAGCCCTTGTTATCGCCGCAGATTATGAAAGCCTTGAGTTCAAGTCCATATTTGCCTGCGGCATGGTGCTCTATCTTTTCGCGTCGGCCATCGTCATCGGCATCAGGTATTTTGCCTTCAGAGAAAGAGGAGTGGAATGAAGGGATACGTCGAAAAGCTGGTCATCGGATTTTCATGGTTCAGCATGATGACGCTGCTGTTCGCGGTAGCCTCTATCATTGGATATCTTTGCCTGAAGGGGTATTCCAGCCTTGATGTCCGGCTGATCTTCGGCGATACATCGGCGCTCGATGCGCTGTTGTTGAGAAAGCAGGTCTTTAACGGTCTTTTTCCCGCTATGGCCGGCACGCTGGTCCTTGTTGTCATGTCCGTGGTGTGGGCCATACCGGTGGGCATAGCGACTGGCATATATCTGGCAGAGTATGCCAATGCAAGGATAAAGGGAGTGTTCAATCTCTTTTTTGATGTCCTCGCCGGGATCCCGTCCATAGTTATCGGCCTCTTTGGTTTTGCCCTTGCCGTTTTTCTTCACAAGCACTTTTCACGGACAATACAGCCCTGCCTGCTCCTTTCAAGCGTGGCCCTGGCCTTTCTTGTGCTTCCCTATCTTATCAGGACGACGCAGATGGCCCTTGAAGGCCTCCCGGAGAGCACCCGTTTCGGCGCCCTTGCGCTTGGCGCAACAAAGCTGCAGAATATTTACTACGTGCTCCTGCCAAAATCGCTTTCAGGGATCATGAGCGGCGTTATCCTTGCCATAGGCCGGTGCGCCGAAGATACCGCTGTAATTATGCTGACAGGAGTCGTTGCCAGCGCTGGAGTGCCGAGATCGCTTCTCTCAAGCTATGAGGCGCTCCCTTTTTATATCTATTACATCTCTTCGCAATATACCGGTCCCGAAGAACTGCTGACCGGCTACGCGGCTTCCATCATCCTTCTCATCATATGCATCGTTCTTTTTTCCGCTGCTTTTCTCATCAAGAAGCGACTAACGTATATTGCTTTCTACAGGACATGAACACGACGCAAACCGGAAATATCAAGATCAGAGTAACAAATCTGACCTTTTCCTACAAGGGACGTCGCATCCTGGACGGCATCAATGAGAATTTTGAGGAATTTGCCGTCACGGCGATCATCGGGCCGTCAGGTGTCGGAAAATCCACCTTCCTCATGACCTTGAACCGCCTTTGGGAAAATATACCTGAGGCACAGATGTCAGGCAAGGTCGAGATAAGGTTCAACGGGGGACTGAGGGACATCTATGAGCGTTCTTTCTCGTCGTCACGGCTGCGTAAACTCGTAGGGACGGTATTCCAGAAGCCGAACCCCCTCCCGATGAGCATCTTCCGCAACGTTGCATTCCCCCTCAAGCTGTCAGGAGAGAAGGACAAAGGACTCATTGCACAAAAGGTAGAAGGTGCGTTGAGAAAGGCCTATCTCTGGGACGAAGTGAAGGACCGACTCGCACAAAGCGCGCTAGCGCTCTCCGGGGGACAGCAACAGAGGCTCTGCATAGCGCGGTCCCTTATCCTGGAGCCGGAGGTGCTCCTGCTTGATGAGCCGACATCGTCCTTAGACGAAAAAGCAGCGGAGGTTATCGAAGATCTGATCCTTCATCTCAAAGAGAGGATCACCATCCTTGCCGTTTCGCATTACCTTGACCAGGTGAAAAGGATAGCGGACAGGGTGGTCCAGGTGGATCTTTGGCAGGTGCGAAAATAGCGCCAACTTTGCAAGTATCGTTCGGAAGGCGCCGGTAATCCGGCGTTTTTTTATCTGCCGGGACCGGAAAAGGTGTGGTATGATGAAGGCATCCTGAAAAACTGCCGGAGGTATGAATGAAAACAATGTTTTTTCCCGGGAGCGTGGCTGTCTTCGGCGTTTCCGATGCCCCGGCGAATCTTGCCCGCGTAATAGTGGAGAACATGGACCGCTTCAAATTTCCCGGCACGGTCTACCTCGTGGGGGGAAAGGCAGGATCTCTTGACGGCAGAAGGATCTACTCCGACGCGTCCGAGATACCGGAGGTTCCCGACGTCGCCATCTTCCTCGTCCCTGCCCGAGGCTTGGCCGCCGCCATCGATGCCTGCGGAGAGAAAGGCATACGGCGCATAGTTATCGAGACGGGCGGCTTCTCGGAATTCGGCGATGACAGGAGGTCCCTGGAAGAAGAGGTTCTCGCTATTGCAGGGAAGTGGGGGATGGAGGTCATGGGGCCCAACTGCGTAGGCATCATAAATGTCGAGAACGGGCTTGTCATGCCTTTTTATCCCGTTCATCCCGAAGAGCTGAAGCAGGGGCCTATATCGATAATCTCGCAGAGCGGCGGCATCATACACGACCTGATGATGCTGTGCCACATGGAAAATATCGGTTTGTGCAAGCTGGCAAGCATCGGCAACAAGCTGATGCTTGATGAGAGCGCCTTCCTCGAATATTGCGCCGCCGACCCGGGCACCGCGATGATCGGGCTGTATCTGGAGGACATCCGTGACGGAAGAAGGTTCATGGACCTCGCAGCCGCCGCAGAGAAGCCGGTCATCCTCCTGAAATCCAACAGGAGCCCTGAAGGCAGGGAGGTTGCCAGGCTGCACACCGCCGCCCTAGCAGGCGACGACAGGATCGTTGATGAGGCAATGAGGCAGGCCGGGGTCCACCGCGTTAATGGGCTTAAGGAGATGGTCGACTGCTTCAAGATCTTTTCTCTGCCGCTGCCGAAAGGGCCCAGGCTGGCGATCATGGCGAGGTCGGGAGGGCACGCCGTGCTGGCCACGGACAGCGCCCATCGCCACGGCTTCAAGCTCGCGCCGTTCTCGGACAGGCTTCTGGGCATGCTCTCGGAGAAGACGCGGGCCGGCGTCATAAAGAGGGGAAACCCGATCGACCTCGGCGACATATTCGACATCGACCTCTATCTGGAGATCGCCGAAATGGCGCTTCGCGAAGAAGGGGTCGACGGCGTCCTCATCGCCCATTCCTATGCCCCCGGCGACGATGCTTCCCTCACGCGGAAGTTCATCCGCTCCTCTTCGGCCCTGACGGCGGCGTACGGGAAGCCGGTAGTATTCTGTACGATCGGCCACAAAGTTGATTGGTTTGATCTGCGAAACGTAGCCGACCTCCCGGTCTTTGGTAATGTCGATGATGCGCTGGCTTCGCTTTCCCTGTCCCTCGAACACTACCGGAACAGGACCGCAAAACCGCGGCCGTCCCGGTTCGCGTCATCAGGGAGGAGGGCCGCGGCACAACCCCGCCTGTCCCCCGGCTTCACGCCGATAGAGGATGTTTTCGGGCTCCTCAAGGCATACGGCCTTGCCGCGGCAGACCACAGGATCGTGGAAGGGATTGAAGACGGCCTCGAAGGCGCGCGCAGCATAGGGTATCCCGTGGCATTGAAGAGCGCCGCGCCCGGCATGCTCCACAAGACAGAAGAGGGCGCCGTGATCCTTGATATCCGGGACGACGCAGCCCTCGGGAAGGCCATTGGCCGTATAAAGACAGGGCCCTTTCTCTTGCAGAAGATGGCGCCGCCCGGGTGTGAGGTTATCCTGGGAGGACGGACGGACCCGGTGTTTGGCCCCGTTGTCCTGTGCGGGCTGGGCGGGATCTTCGCCGAAGCGTACGACGATGTGGCGATCCGCGTGGCGCCTGTTGACGCAGAGACCGCCGGGGCGATGGTCGACGAGATCAAAGGCGGCCGGATACTGAAGGGATTCCGAAGAAAGGGACCTTACGACGTGAAATATCTTATTGCCTCCATCGTAAACATCTCACGGCTTTTGCTGGAGCACCCCGAGATCAGGTCGCTTGACATCAACCCCCTCATCCTGATGGATGAAGGAAGAGGGGGCCTTGTGGTTGATGCAAAGGCGGAGGCCGGTTGACATAAGAAGGGCCGTGTGATAATGAGTTAGAAAAAACAGGGGAGGCTGTTATGAGGAACAGGTGCATGATTATTGTTCTTGCAGGCCTTTTTCTTTTGTCCTTTTTTTCCGGGATCGTAAGCGCCCAGCAGGTGCAAAGCCCATCTGAAAGGCGCGTGATAAAACAAGACCTGAAGACGGCGCCGGGCGCGGCGGCAGCGACACCTGCCACGACGACGCCTTCCGCAAGGACGCCTTCCGCAAGGACGCCTGCTGCAACGAGGACCGTGCCGAAGGCGGTGAAAGAGAAGCCGCTCGGGATGCTTACCATCAATCGGCCCGCAAGCGGCGACCACTTCTTCCAGGGCGACGAGGTGGTGATAGAATGGTCGAAGGCGGGGTATGTGCCTGAAAAATGCTGCCGCATAAGCCTTTTCAAGGATAACGCGGAGGTAGCGCAGATCGCGCCGAAGGTATGTGTGAACGGCTACCGTTGGAAGATCCCCGATGATCTGTGGGGACCTTCTTTCACGGTGAAGATAATGACGATAGACGGCAAGGTCTCGGCACAGAGCTCATCCTTTCCCGTTAATGCCGCAAAGGCCGACCTGACCGTGGGGAAGGTCACCGCCACACCCGCAAAGCTCAGGGCGGGCGAAGAGGTGACCATCAGGGTGCGGATCGACAATACGGGCAATACAAAGAGCGAGCCGCAGAAGGCCTTTCTCGTTAAAGGATCCTGGTGGAACACGTGGGGCAATGTCAAGAGGACCGAATATCAGGTTCCAGCGCTTTCCTTCGGCGAACATATTTACATCACCCACAAGGAGACGCTGACCCCGGGCGACTGGATGTTCGGGGCCATTGTGGGAAAGACGTCAATGCCGGGCTTCGGGGACCAGTTTGCGCCTGATGAGAAGTATGTCTGGGTAAGCGTATACGGCGACACGCTCCCCGACCTCGTGGTGTGCACGTACGCTACGGTCTATGGGGTCCAGGATCCTCCAGATCATGCACCGGGCAGCTATGCGTGGCTCAGGGCGACGATCTATAATGCGGGAGTTATGCCGGCAGGGCCCACAAAGGCCCGCATTCTGGTGGACAGGGCCGGCTCCTTCGAGTTTGATGTTCCCCCTCTCAAGAAGGACGAAAAACACAAGATCCACAGGGTGGTGAAGCTTGCAGACAACGCAGAGGCACGCTTCAGGGTAGAGGTGGATAAGGGGAAATCTTGGACCGAACTATCAGAGACAAATAACGTTATCCACGGGAAGATCATCGTAAAGCAGCATGGAGAAGAGTTGCCGGGGCTTGTAGCGAACTGCTCCGACGGGAAGCAGCGGTCCCAGCAATATCCCTGACCTCGACGGCAGGGAGCCGGAATGGGGCCCATGTTGTATCTCCTTCAATCCTCTGATACCTCGCAGCAAGCCGCGGGGCAACACCGTCCCCTCTCCCCCCGAGGGAGAGGGTCAGGGTGAGGGGGCTAAATCATGCCGCTTCTATCCTCTGATACCCCGAAACGTGCTGCGGGGTAGTTCATCTCTGCAGCCGGCCGGTGCGATGAGAGGTGGCGTTGGCGTTGTTTCAGAGGCTCTCTGAAAAATTGGTAAGCTCCTCAGCGACCCCCTTAAAGGAAGAAATAAGGGAAAGGTACAGGTAAGATGCCTTCGGCATGCACGCGCCGGCAATGAGCCTTCCCTCATGCACCAGGGCGCACCTGTCGGCCGTCTCGATGGTCTTTTCCATATCTGACCTGATATTCTCTTTCAAGATAGGGTTTTTCGTGAGGATGAAGTCCTTTGTGTCCCTGAACTGTTTTTTCATCGCCGTTAAAAGCTCCGTGATCTCCATGGTAGCTTTCACGCTGAGCATGACATTTTGCGACAGTATCGTTCTCATCCTGGCGGTCAGGTTCCTTACCGCTAAGGCTATCTTTTGCAGAGGGACCAAGAGGCTCAGGAACCTTTTGTCTATTTCGTTCTTCTGCTCTTTGGAAGCAATTTTCTCAAAAAAGGACAGATTCGAAGAAAGTATTGCGACGAATTGCTGCTCGCCCTGCTGCAGCATTGTTTGATCCTGCCTGAGAAACCCGGTCGATATATTCTCTAAAGCGGGCGTTGTTGCCTCAAAGATCTCATGCAGCTTTTGGGTCAGTTCCCGCTCTTCCATTATTCGTCCCTCCTTAATGGAAAACCAAAACGAACATTCCTTTATTCGAAGAGGTATATACTATGGTAATAGCACGAACGACGGATTTGTCAATCCGGATGATTCCCCGCAGCGTGCTGCGGGGTGACATGTGCAACTAAGATATCCTTTACAGCTTAGACCGGATACATTCCCTCTCCCCTCGCGGGAGAGGGTCAGGGCACAGGCAGTACAGCAGTATCATTATTCCCTCTCCCCTCGCGGGAGAGGGTCAGGGTGAGGGGGCTTGATCATTCCGCTTCTATCCTCTGATACCTCGCAGCAAGGTGCGGCGCCAAAAGGCCTTACCGATCATCCTTCAGCTCGTCCCACCTGTAGTCGATCAGCTCAAGGAGCACGTTGTTTGTCTTCCTGGGGTGGATGAAGGCATATTCGCAGTCCCGGAACGGCCGCGTCGTCTCTCCGCCAGGGGCGGGAATGAAGGGGCAGCCCTCCTGTTCAAGCTCTTTTACGGCCTCTCTCGTACTGTCGACGTTGAAGCTGACGATCATCACCCCTTCGCCGTTCTTTTCGATCCATTTCGCGACAGGGCCATCGGGGGCGGTAGGCTCCATGAGCTCGAATCCTATCCCGCCAAGCCAGTACCGTGCGACGCGGATCTTCTCGGGCTCGTCGGTATAGAGGTCATCCGGCCCCGGCTTTCCTATGACCGGCTCCCATGCCTTTCTCGCCGCATCCAGGTCTTTCACCGCTACGGAGATGTGGTCGATCTTGTTGATCTTCATTATATTTTAATATCAAATAGGCCGGAGAAGAACAAGCAAACATTTATTGCATAGAGAACCGGGGCCGGTTCTTCAAGCGCCAATCGACGGAATGTTTATCCGGAAGAGGGCGGGAGATCGCCCCGCTTGCTAATCTGTAAAAGCGCATATATAATAAGCGATGCTGTAACCAGCGCGGAGGATGCATGAAGTGTCACCTGAAACATACGGATGCTGTTTGTGAAGAGCTGCGTACATCGCCATCGGGCATATCGACAGAGGAGGCCGCCGTACGGCTCGGGCAATACGGGCCGAACGAGCTAAAGGAAAAGAAAAAGCGGACCCCCTTCATGATGTTCCTTGACCAGTTCAGGGACTTCATGATCCTTGTCCTTATCGCCGCCGCCATCATATCGGGCTTTATTGGGGAGCTGTCGGACACCATAGCGATCGTTGTGATCGTCGTCCTCAACGCCGTTGTCGGCTTCATACAGGAATACAGGGCGGAGAAGGCCATGGAGGCCCTTAAAAAGATGGCGGCGCTTACCGCAACCGTTATAAGGAACGGGATGCCTGAAACGATACCTTCTTCGGGGCTTGTTCCGGGCGACGTGGTAATGCTTGAGGCGGG
>JAKQBZ010000023.1 GCA_029559435.1 Deltaproteobacteria bacterium
TTTTTTTCGAAAAGAACGACCTCGTGCCCTCTTTTTGCAGCGACTACACCGCATTGCAGCCCTGAAGGCCCTCCTCCAACGATAGCAACCCTCTTTTTTCTGGAGGACTTCTGAAATCCATAATAGCCCCATTCGGGCTCTTTCTCTCTTCCGACAGTGGGCCTTACAGAGCACATGATAGGCTGATGATAGTAGAGCCTCGAAAAACAAAGGTTGCAGGCGATGCACGGCATTATCTCGTCCTCGCGCTTTTCTGCTACCTTTCGCGGCAATTCAGGATCTGCGATCATCGGGCGGCACATCTCCCAAAAATCGATCATAGCGCCTGCAATTGCCCTTTCCGGTATGTCGGGGGTAAACTGGCGGAAGGCCATCATGACCGGTATGGCGACATTTTTCCTGACCTTTTCAGCCACAGGCAGCCAATATCCCATAGGGACATCCCTCGTAATGACGGATTGTGAGGATTCGTGCCACCCTATGGTAACGCTGACATAATCGGCGCCCGCCTCTTCAGCGATACGGAAACTTTCAATGCTTTCTTCGATCGTATTTCCGCCCCGGTCGTCGAGCAGCTCATGGCCGCAGAGCCTTATGCCGACGGGCATATTGCCCGTCTCGGCCTTTATGCCCTGAAGCACTTCTGTCATCAGCCTGCACCGGTTTCTGATATCGCCGCCGTATTCGTCGTTCCTTTTGTTGGTATAGCGGGATATAAAGGTTGAGATGAGATAGCCCACTATCCCGGATATCTCTATCATGTCAAATCCTGCTGCCTTTGCCCGCTTTGCCGCCTCAATATGGTCTTTCAGCGAGGCCTTGATCTCTTCTTTTGTTATCTCGCGCGGCGGCTTGAAATATGAAAGCTTCTGAGGCACTATCGAAGGCATGAGGCAGTAATCCAGGTCCACCCCGCCTTCCCTTCCGCAGTGAAGTATCTGCACGCACGATAGGGCCCCGTTCTTTTTAATAACGTCGGCAATTCGCGCCAGTCCGGGTATAAACCGGTCATCCCATATTGCCATCATCCCCCTAAAGCCTTTTCCCTCGCCTCTTTTATCGGGATAGGCCCCCTGGGTAGTAACAATGGCCGCTCCTCCTTTTGCCTGGGCCTCCATATAGGCAACTTCCCTGTCGCTGACAAAACCGTCGCTGAAGGGGAAGTTGGTCTCTGTTGCGGCATATTTGATGCGGTTTTTTGTTTCAAGCCCGCCTATGCGGCCCGGCGAAAATATATGAGGGTATTTCTCCATATGAATCCCTTATCTAAGATTTTTTGTATCAAACGTCCTGCGATGTTATATGCCAGATATTCTCGGCATATTCCCTGATAGCCCTGTCGCTTGAAAACTTTCCTGACCGTGCAACGTTCAGGACAGCCATTTTTATCCACCTGTCCCTCTCCCTGTAAACCTTTGCAACTTCTTCCTGACAGGCAACATATGATGCATAGTCGGCCAGGACACAGTAATGGTCACCATCCATAAGGCTATTTACTACCGGCTGAAAATACCCCCGGTTCTCGGGTGAAAAAAAATCGTTCGACAGCTGTTCTATTACCTGGCCGAGCTCTTTGTTCTGCTCCACATATTGACGGGGGTTGTACCCCTGGCGCAATCGAATGATCTCCTCTGCGGTCAGCCCGAATAGAAAAAAGTTTTCCTGCCCAACCTCTTCGCGTATTTCCACGTTTGCCCCATCCAGGGTGCCTATCGTCAAAGCTCCATTAAGGGTAAATTTCATATTGCCCGTTCCCGATGCTTCGTAGCCGGCAGTTGATATCTGCTCCGAGAGCTCAGCGGCAGGCATGATGTGCTGTGCGAGCGTCACGCCGTAATTCGGGACAAAGACAACCTGAAGCTTATCTCTTACCTGCGGGTGGGCAGAAATAACCTCTGCAACGTTGTGGATAAGCTTGATAATGAGCTTGCACATCATATATCCCGGCGCGGATTTGCCTGAGAACATGATGGTCCGCGGCGTAAAATCATTGTCCACCCTGCCCTCCCTGATCCTGTTATAAAGGGTGATTGCGTGGAGCACATTTAAAAGCTGCCGTTTGTATTCGTGGAACCTCTTTACCTGGCAGTCAAGAAGAAACTGCGGCTCGAAGGACAGATGGAATTCATTCTCAAGGACACCCAGGAGCCTTATCTTGTTGTCTACTTTTATTTCGGCGAAACTTTTGCAAAATTCGCTGTCCTCAGCAAGCGGTTCAAGTTTTTTAAGCTCTTCAAGGTCCCTCGTCCACCCGTCGCCGATCGCCTCATTGATCAAACGGGCAAGTTCAGGGTTCGCTTCAAGAAGCCAGCGCCTGTGCGTGATCCCGTTGGTGACATTCTGGAACCGCTCAGGGAACATGAGGTAAAAATCCGGGAAGACGTTCGTTTTCAGTAATTCCGAATGGAGTCTGGAAACCCCGTTCACGGTATGGCTCCCGACAATTGCAAGCCTGGCCATATGGATCGTCCCCTCCCCTTCCCCTGTCACTATTGCCATGTTCCTGCGCCTGTCCGGTTCGTCGGGAAATCGCCGGGCGACGTAGACAAGAAATTTTCTGTCGATCTCCTTAATGATCTGAAGATGGCGGGGAAGCAGGTTGCCCAGAAGCCCTTCAGGCCATGTTTCAAGCGCTTCGGGAAGTATCGTGTGGTTGGTATAGCCAAAGGTCTTCATCGTTATTCTTTGCGCCATGTCCCATGACAATCCTTCTTCATCGATAAGGATCCTCATAAGTTCGGCGATCGAAATGGACGGGTGCGTATCGTTGAGCTGTATCGCAACCTTTTCGGGCAGACTATTGTAGCTGGAATGAAATTTTTTATAACGCCTTATGATGTCGCTAAGCGTTGCGGCAACAAAAAAATACTGCTGTTTCAGCCTCAGCTCCTTGCCGGCAAAAGAAAGATCGTTGGGATAGAGGACCTTTGAAATGTTCTCGCTGTTATTCTTGTCTTCAACAGCCTTAACATAATCTCCGCTATTAAAATATGCAAAATCAAAATCCCTCGTTGATTTTGCCGCCCAGAGCCGGAGGGTATTTACAACCTCGCTGCAGTACCCCGGGATCGGATAATCGTAGGCCATTGCCATGATCTCATCAGTATCCACCCATTGTGTCTTGCCTCCGGAATGGACCTCAACGTGCCCGTAAAAATGGACAGGGTAGAGAAGTTCGGGCCTTGCGAACTCCCAGGGGTTTCCATACCTGAGCCAGTTATCAGGGGCTTCCGTCTGGTAACCGTCTTTTATCTTTTGGGTAAATATGCCATATTCGTATCGTATCCCGTACCCATAACCGGGGTACTGCAGTGTTGCCATAGAGTCAAGGAAACAGGCTGCCAGCCTTCCAAGGCCTCCATTTCCAAGACCGGCATCCCACTCAAACTCAAGTGCATCTTCAAGGCTTATGGCAAGAACATCAACGGCTTCTTTGTATTCTTCAACCAGCTCCAGGTTAATAAGGTAATTTTTCAACAGCCTCCCAAGGAGAAACTCAAGTGAAAGGTAGTATAGCCGCTTGGCGTCCACATTATAATAATACTGTTGAGTTTTGATCCATTTTTTTACAATCTGCGTCCTGACGGAAAGAACAACTGCATTATACTTATCCCGCTCTGTTGCAGAGTACATATCCTTCGACAGAGAATAGGTAAGGTGGTTAAGGATGGTTCGTCTATAGTCGTGCTTTTCTGATGCCATAGAATGCTCTCCCCTTTACTGTTATTTCAACCCCTATCGTTACTTTTTTATGCTTTTCTTCTTCTGGCGCTTTTTCCTTTTGTCAGTTCCTTCGCCCTTCAAATACATTATTCCAAGACCTGTGCATACCAGCACTATGATAATGGAAAAGAAGACCTTCAGGTCTCCTGCCGCATATATCAATGAATAGATCATGATAGCAAGAAAGGTTGCAGCGATGACAAGAAGGACAACGCCTTTTACCTGTGTAGCCTTCATCCATCCACCATTCTATCAAAACTTTATGCGAAAAGGAATGGAAAATCTAAAATCTGTGAGATGTATCGTAACACGTAGAGACAAAAAGATAAATCACTTTAGGTCTGACGATTTATACCTTACGAGTTTGTTGATTACCGCTGCCAGCTGATGGCTGTTAGCAATGATTTCAGTCAAATTGACCGAGCGGCCGTGCGAACGTATATTCGCCCGGTTCTCTAAGAAATGCATCGACAGCCTGTTCGCCCGATCCTGAAGTTGCCGCAAAGGGCGCCGTTGCGATGAGCCCCGCTGCTCCTACTGCGCATGCAACAATGCCGAGGGGGCGGGCAATGAGCAGGTCAATGATAAATGCTTCTGCGCGCCCTGTGGCTTTATAGGATTTTCTCTCCTGATCCTGGCAGAATGCGGGAGTGGCAATTACTCCGAGGATCATAATCGTTAATAAAGCAAAAAGCGTAATTTTTTTCATATCATGCCCCCTGTTCATTACAAAGTGTCTTGAACTATTATATCATTAATTTGTTTTTAATCAAGTTTTTTCTATTACCGGGGCTCACGTCGCCCCCTCTTCGGGCAAAGCCCGAAGAGACTCCCCCTCTCGCTCGCGAACTCGCTAAAGAATATAGATTATACCGGGGCTCACGTCGCCCCCTCTTCGGGCAAAGCCCGAAGAGACTCCCGCACCCGCAAGCGGGTACCCGGCTCGCGAACTCGCTAAAGAATATAGATTATACCGGGGCTTGCGTCGCCCCCTCTTCGGGCAAAGCCCGAAGAGACTCCCAAAGTCACGGCAATGTTCATTCATAGTCCCGGCAGGCTTATTGCGCGGGATTGTATCCGCCCCACCACCGGCATCGCCTTCAAGGGGTCTTTCAATTTCGTAACGCCAAAAAGATATCTGTCTGACCTTCTGACGACCGTGCCTTTGTACAGCGGGTCCTGCGCAACGACGGTCGTCTCGTTCTCCTTGCCGGAGCGTTCGGCATGCGCACCTGACTCCCTGAGATACTTGATATAATCCTCAAGCGCACGCAAAGATGCTTCCGGGGACTCGCAGAGAATAATGAATATCTTTGCAGGCTCGCCTTCAACAACTGTCTCGGCAGTCAATCCTCTTTGAAAAAATACATACCCGAGGACGCTCTGGGCAAGATACCGTATCGTATCAGGCGCAACGCCGGGTATATTTAGCATACCGAGCACCTCCGGTCGCGAAGTGCTCCCGGGGATCTTGCCAGCAATAGCCTCAGCGCACCTCATCAGCAGCGCGCGTTCATCCGGAACAGTGCCCGAGACCGACAGTCGGACAAAGTAACGATCTTTGAAGAACATCATCTGGGAATCGCTGATAAAACCCTCTGCCCCTGTCTTTACCGATTCCGCGCCGGCATCACGATAGTTTGAATATATTCCGAAGGCATCGATCAGAGACCCCATTCTGTACACATCGGCAACAATACCCGACCTGGTATCTCCTCCTTCGACGTAGAATGCCGAACCCAGGACCTCAAAGCCATATGGCATATAAAGCTCCGCTTCGCCATTGATGTAGACATAGAGGTCCTCCGCTGTATACTGTTTTACCTTTCCGTCGAGCGTCCACTCCCTGGAGAAGCCAGGGGCCGGCAATAGGTTTGCGATCCCATCGCTGCCGGCCTGTGCCCGGCAATCGATCGGGAAAAGAAAAAGCATGGTGGCTATCAATGCAAATGTCAGCAGCATAGCATTGTTTGCATGGGCGGCCATAGAAATTGTCCTCAAGAATACATCTCCAGCGCCCTGCGCATCTTGGAAGCGATATCAAGGCCATTTACGCAGCGCGCCACGCATCCATCGCAGTCAAGACAGGCCGACGCCTTCCCCTTGCCGTCGATCTCGTCATAGGTTGACCTCGCAAGCTCCATGCTTCCGTAAGCCTCGGCATACATCAATGAGCGGTTGATATCGCTGATAGCGACGTTCTGTGGACAGGTGGCCTCGCATTGTCCGCAAAAGTAACAGTAGTAAGGGTCGATGGCTTGACCGTAGCGTTCAAGTATCTTTTTATCGGTGCGGGTGAGTTTCATCCCCATGACAGAAAGGTCCTCTTTCAGCATGTTCATGTCCTTCATGCCGGGTATTGCTGCAGCCACGTTTGCATCCTGCAATACCCATTTCAATGCGGCCTGGTGGGGGCTCATAGATCCTGCTGCATCTAACTTATACCCCCCTGCCTGGGTCTTCATGGCTACAATCCCTATCCCTGCCCTTGCGGCACTGGCAATCGCCTCTTTCAAAGAGGGAGGGCTTTTAAAATTATACGCCACAAGGGCTACGTCGAAAAATTTTTCCGGATCGCCGGTGATCGCTCTCAATACCTCTGCCTGGTTCGTATGCGTCGTAACGCCGAAAAAGCGCACCTTGCCCTGTTTGCGGAGCTCGGTGTAGGCCTCGCGCACTTCGGGCACAAATGCGCGTTCGCCGCTGGTGAGATTGTGAAGCTGGATAACATCGATATGATCGGTCTGCAGCCTTGCAAGGCTTGTTTCAACGTCCTGAACGATCTCCTTCTTTGTATTCGAAGATCCGAGCGTCTTGGTCGCAACATAAAGCTTATTGCGGATCCCCTTTATCGCCTTTGCCACGATCTCTTCGTTTCGGCCATTCATATACCGCCTGGCGGTATCGACATAATTTACGCCAAGGTCAAACGCGGCCCGCATTACCTCATGCTCGGGCGTAAGCATAGCGCCGAAGCTGACAACCGTTATCCTTAAACCTGTTCTTCCGAGGGTGCGGTACACGGGGTCCGGAAACAAGCCCGCGGCCGATGCTGCGCCCTTCAGCATAGTGCCGATGCCCGTTATGCCTGCTGCTCCGGAGGCGGTCACCGCGCCAAGCTTGAGAAAATCCCTCCGGTTGATCCGGGCGGCGTATTTTGTCCTGGACATAAAACCTCCTTTGCGGCATTACCCCTTCTTTGACAGGACATCTCTCAGAACCACTCTCAATTCGTCGATGTTATAGGGCTTTGTTATGGCGCCTTTGAATCCGAAAGTAGCATAGTTCGACAGGACGGGGTCGTCCGTGTATCCGCTGGAAATGATCGCTTTGGCCTCGGGGTCGATAGAGAGGATCTCGCGGAGCACTTCTTTGCCTCCAATCCCGCCTTTCATGGTAAGGTCGAGCATGACGCAGTCAAAGGGCCTGCCTGAGCGCCGTGCCTGTTTATACAACAAGACCGTTTCATCGCCGTCCTGTGCAAGCTTCACATCATATCCAAGGTGGGCAAGGATCTCATGCCCGATATTCCTGATGAATGCCTCGTCGTCCATGAAGAGGATCCTTTTCTTGTCCGGTGCGCCGCCTTCCCCTTTTTCAACAGGAGCTGCCTTCTTTGAATATGCCGGAAGATAAATCTTAAAAGACGTTCCGATGTGAGGCAAGGATTCTACGGCGATGTGCCCGTTGTGCCTCCTGATAATTGAATACGAGATGGCCAGGCCAAGCCCCATACCCTTTTGTATGCCCATATCCTTTGTTGAAAAATAAGGGTCAAATATCTTCGGGATGTTTTCCTGCACAATCCCTGTTCCTTTATCTTCGATCGCTATCTGGACATAGTTACCCGGGGAAAGCGGGAAGGCATCTCCCTCTTTTATAACGATATTCCCTGCGCGGATCGTAATTGTCCCTCCTCCCGGCATTGCCTCCTTTGCATTGAGGACTATATTGTGGACCACCTGCCGGAATTGTGATTCATCGACTTCTATTTTGTAAAGGTCGTCCTGCAAAAAATACTCGCATTTTACATTGGACCCGGTAAGGGTAAAACGGGAAACATCTTTTAGGACCGACGCTGCTTTGATCGCTCTTTTAACCGGCTCGCCTCCTTTGGAGAATGTTATAAGCTGCTGGGTAAGGTCCTTCCCCTGGCCTGCGATCTTCTCTGCTTCTGCAAGAAGCGAACATGCCCTGTTTTCAGACGGCACCAGCATTTTAGCCAATTCTATATAACCCGTTACCCCCATCAAGAGGTTATTAAAGTCATGTGCGATACCCCCTGCGAGGGTGCCTATGGACTCGATGTTCCTCAGCTTGAAAAGCTCATCTTCCATAAGTTTCTCGCTCGTAAGGTCGACGAGGAAGATAATACTTGCAGGTCCGTCGGGAAGTTGGGTGCGGGAAACGGTGACCTGCATCGGAAACTCTGACCCGTCCTTTCTCAGGCCTGTAGTCTCGTAGTGGCGAACGATGCTTTCTCCTTTCTCATACCGCACTGCCCTTTCCATATATCCTCCCTGCAGTGGGGGGCAATCTCGTTGAGCATCGACTTGCCTACCATCTCTGATTCATTCGCATAGCCAAATATGTCAAGGGAGCTGCGGCTCGCATACAACGTTACGCCTTTACG
>JAKQBZ010000024.1 GCA_029559435.1 Deltaproteobacteria bacterium
AGATCTTTTTATGAACGGAGCTGCCATGCAAGTATATCTGAAAATAAACGTGCTGGATGACCAGGGAAAAAATTTCATGGGAAAAGGGGGCGGACAGCTGCTCCAGGGAATAAAGCGCCTGGGATCCATAAATAAGGCTGCAAAAGAAATGCACCTCTCCTATATCAAGGCCTTGAAGATCATCAGGAAGATGGAAGTCAGCCTCGGACACAAAATACTGGAAACCACCACCGGCGGCAAGGATCACGGCGGGGCAGAGCTTACGCCTTTGGCCAGCGAGATTCTCGATCTTTTCATGGATTATGATGCAAAGGTAACAGCCTTTGCCCGGGAGCAGTTCAGCAAGGTGAACGAGCGCATGGATGCACTCGTGAAAAAGTACGGGAACGCGTCCGGTTAACCCCGGTGTTTCTGCTTGTTTTTCCCTTCGCTTCACCTGCTCTTAACCCACGTACCTTTTTCAAACCATCCAGGTGATGCCCCAGTCGGGAGCATCCTGGAGTGCAAATAGCTAACCCCCAAGGAAAAAAGGTTTAAAAGATTGACCACCGTTATGTTCTGCTGTATATAACGCAAAATAGCGTTATATGCAAGAGCATATAACGCTAACAACATGCTTGGAGGTATTATTTCATGAAGAAGAGAATGGGCGTGCTTTTTGGGTTGATGCTTGCGCTTGCTCTGAGCGCTTGTAGTAGTGGAAGCAGCAGCAGCAGCGGACCCGTGGTGGAAGATCTTCCTTCCAATATTGATCCCGCACCTCTTTACTTGTATTATACCCTGCCGGATCAATACAACTACCTGGCGGACAATCCGGGCAAAACCGTTGCGGATGAGCCAGCGGACCTGTTTTCCGATTATACCTTGACGCCGGATATTGATTACGGAGGCGGCGATACCGTCGAGGGTTACGCATTGAATCAGTTTATCGACAAGGCTGGCGTAAATGCAGAGACACCGGATCCGGACGGTATGTTGGGAGATAACGATGCCAGAGAACTGTATACTTACGTAATCCGTTCCAACCAGGACGGGTTCAGCAACCGGACGAAATTCTACGATAATGGAGCGGGGACGGAATTTTACAACCCCGATCTCAGGTGGGATCAGTTCAACCAGGGCTATCTGCTGGACCTGAATTATACCGGAAAGTTATTTTTCCCTCAGACGCTTCTTGATCCCGCTGACGGCGGTTTCGCGAAGATGTACAATACGAAATACGCCTATGATGTGTACATGTTCCGCAGGATCGATGTGAAAAGGCCCGATGCAGCCGGGTCCATCGCAACGTTTGAAGTGGGCGCAACGACCGGCAGCTATGTGGACGACACGAATTATCAGGACAGCACCGGCTTGTCCACCACGAAGTTCGCAGTCGGGACGATGGACATCGAAGGCACCTCGGATGTAAAGGTCATTGAACTGACTCAGTTCCTCACGGATTATGTGACCGATGCGCCGGAAGATTATACGTATAAGATAGTCGGGCTGGGAGGCGCCTCCGAAGAAGGATGGACATACGCCGACATGCAGCGGGCCTTTTATCTGCCCGATTATGACGTCATCTTCCAGGTTGACGAGAGCGATAGCGTGGTCAGCGATACAAAGTTATATTTCCCTGTCAGGATAGAGCTCATCAGCGACGCTCCCGTCGAATATGACTATTCCGCAAAGAACCCCCCGGCGTATGCGAAGGCATATAATGAAGTAGAACCAGAACCATGAACAGCATCTAATTTGCCGGGTCGATATCATGCCGACTGGACAGCAGGGAGCGCCGGTAAAGCCGCCGGCATTCCCTGCCTTTGAAAAAACAACCGGATAAAGGGCCGCAGCAATGAGATTGGCAAGTCTGATAACTCTTCTCCTTCTATATGCCGTTCCATCAATGGCACAGGCAACACAAGGATCGGACAACGCAAGCGAGGTGCAGTCGCAGACCTGGTCTTCGCTCGAGCAGGCCGAGCCGGATCATGAAGCAGGAAGCCAGAGGGAATACCGGCTCGAAGGGATCGTCGTCAAGGAACGCCGTCTTAAAGAGGTCGAAAAGCCCCTGATCGTGAAGGGTGGGACGACAACCGAGGTTACCGAAAAGGACATAGA
>JAKQBZ010000037.1 GCA_029559435.1 Deltaproteobacteria bacterium
AACCGCTTCCGCTCATCAAGGAGCCAAGCGCTCCACTTTGTTTTAATATCGTTTTTATGGTCTTAATTTGTGGGCACATTATGCTTCCGACTCTTTCAAGATCATTCTCTAAAATATTCGCTACATCATATAAGGTCTTGAATTTTCCCAACAATCTAATATCATTTTCGGTATTTGTCAACACGATTTTTAGGCGGCCGTAGACCTCTTTCGTCGGTATTTCCACGCGCGGATACACGACAAGGTACCATATGCGGGGCAGTTCTACGGGAGAGATGATGTCGCCTATTCCGCGCATCACGCAGGGCCTGCCATAGAGGAAGAGTGGAACGTCGGCCCCAACTGTCCTGCCGAGATCAAAGAGCTCGTCCTCACCGGCATCAAGGCCCCATATCCTGGCGAGCTCCCTGAGCACCGTCGCTGCGTTGCTGCTTGGCCCCCCGAGACCGCTTCCGATGGGTATGTTCTTTTCAACGAAGATCTCTATCCCCTGCCTGACGCGGTGGCGCTCCCGCAAAAGTTCAGCGGCCCTGAATATTGTATTGCCCCTGCCTTCGGGCAGGATGCCCTTATCGTCTCTTACGACTATTCCGCTGTTTTTGGTTTCTGTTATGTGTATTACGTCATAGATAGATATGGGGTCAACAATACTTTCAATATTATGGTAGCCGTCCGGTCTTTTCGAAAGCACTTTGAGGTAAAGATTAACCTTGGCAGGAGATAAGGCCGTATGTTCCATTAGCCGAAATAACCAAAAATCAAATTGCAATCACCAATAACCAAGCACCAATAACCAATTAATGACCAATACCCAATAACCGAATAACCAATAAAGAAAACGCCGGGAAGTTCTGTTTGGTTATTTAAAAATTGGTTATTGGTGATTAATTGGTGTTTGGTTATTGGTGTTTGGTTATTCATGAAATGCCTGCTATTTTATGTAAACACGCAGCTAATAGATCCCTTCCACATGAAATTTATCGATACTGAAGCCGGGGTTTGCAATAAGGTTTATTTTTGTTTTATGCGTATTTTCGATGAGCTCGATCGAGCTTTTTTCTTCTTCATAAAGCAGGCTTGCTACCTCCGGGGCGACATAAACATTAAATATTCGGCCTTCGCCCTTTTTGCATGAGCTTCTGAGCTCTCTCAAAACCTCATAACATACGGTATACCTTGACTTAATGTAGCCTGAGCCGTCGCAGTTCGGGCATGTCTCTGTGAGGAGGTTAGTGATGTTGTGCCGCGTTCTCTTTCTCGTGATCTGCACGAGCCCTATCTCGCTGATGGGATAGACAAAGGTCTTTATCCTGTCCTTTTTCAGCACTTCGACGAGGGCCTGGAAAACGGTCTCCCTCGATTCCTTCCTCTCCATATCGATAAAATCAACGATAACGATGCCGCCGATGTTCCTCAGCCGTATCTGGTAGGCAATCTCTTTCACTGCTTCGAGGTTTGTCCTGAGTATGGTGTCTTCAAGGTCCTTTTTGCCGAGGTACCTCCCTGTATTGACATCGATAACTGTAAGCGCCTCGGTATAATCAAGGACAATATAGCCTCCCGATTTTAACCAGATCTTTTTCTGCAGCAGCTTCGCGATCTCCATCTCGATGCCGAACACTTCAAATATGGGGTCTTTTTCTTCGAAGTATTCAACCTCGCACCTTTCTTCGGGAAGATATTCCTTGATGAAGACCTCGACATTCTTATATACAAAGTGGTCATCAACGATAATCTTCTTCAGGTTATGGGAATGGAGGTCCCTGATAACCCTGAAAATAATGCCAAGATCCTGATGGAGTATCGATGGCGCCCTGACGTCTTTTGCCTTTTCCTGGATGCTTTCCCATATCCTCCTCAGAAAGCTCAGGTCGCTTTGGATCTCGTCGCTCGACTTGCCTTCTGAAGCGGTCCGCGCGATCAGCCCATAACCCTTCGGGCATATCTCCTTCAGCAGCGCTGCAAGCCGTTTCCTCTCGTCTTCCTGTTCGATCCGGCGCGATACCCCGATGTGGTCGGTTGCAGGCATCAGCACCAGGAGCCTTCCGGGCAGCGTTATCTTTGACGTGACCCGCGTTCCTTTCTGGCCTATCGGTTCCCTTGAAACCTGGACGATCAGCTCCTGCCCGTCCTCCAGAACGCCTTCGATCCTCTCCCCCAGCTCCACGGGAAATCCCGAATCTTCGTACTCTTCGTACATCAGCCTGTCCAGGATGATATCCCCGACATACAGAAAGGCAGACTTTTCAAGGCCGATATCAATAAACGCCGCATCCATTCCGGGAACGATCCTCACCACCTTGCCTTTATAGATGCTCCCGACCATGCTGTTGTCGTTCTTCTTCTCGATGAAAAACTCAACAAGAACTCCGTTTTCCAGAAATGCGATCCTCTTCTCATTAAACGTCACATTGATTATTAGTTCAGATGCCATGTACTCTCCCGGTTGGTACCTTTACTATCCTTATATACTGTCCCTGCAGCCAAAGCTGCTTGATGCCCTTGCCCTGCCAGAGAAAAAAAGACCTTTTCCCGTATTCTCTCCATTTCAAGGCTTCTCTGTTAGTATACCCTTCTGCCACTAAAATGTAAGAAAAATCTTTTGCCCTGTCATTCAGGCTTCCCTCAACACACTCGTAGATCTTCATCCCTTCCGGCAGCAGCCTGTTCATTCTTTTCATGCTCGCTTCATCGATCCCGGCGCCGCCCTCCGTTTCTATCTCAATAAATTCACAGGTGCTTTCAATGCCGACCGGCAGGGCTTCCGATAATTTGATCCTGGGGAGAGGGTGGTATCTGCCGTGCATCCTGATAGCGACCCCTGATGCCCTGAAGGCGCGTAAGAGGATATTCATCGTGTCGATGTGGCCGATGTAGCGGGAATCTCCATACTTCCCGTAACGGAAGGTGAACTTCTTCGATGCTTGTTGCTCGATGCTTGATGCTCGTATATCGTATATCGTAGATCGCGGTTCGGCGTTCGGCGTTCGGAGATCTTCACCCTCTTCTCCTCTCACCTTCTGCTTCTCTGCTCTTCTCACCCTCTGCTCTTCTAATCTTCTGTCCGTAACGCATCTCATCCCGCACCCTGCGCAGCCGCTGTGGCAATCAACGCTCCTCTCGCCCTCAAGGGCCTTCTTATATTCATCCTTCAGAAAGCCGCCGTTTATCCCTGTATCGATAATATCCCACGGCAATGACGCATCCTGTTCTCTCCCGCCGGTGTAATCTGTCATCTGCAGCCCGTTCTCGCCAAACCATCTCTCATAGATGTCGAAATGAAAAAATTCACGCCACGCTTCAAGCTTGGTTCCTTCCCGAAAGAGATATTCAAAAAGCCCGGAAAGCTTCCCGTCCCCCCTCGACAACACCCCTTCAATGATGCTGAGCTTAATGTCCCTGTATTTTATCTTCGCCCCCTTCCCTTTGAGCAGCCCTTTAAGAAGCTTCATCTTCTCATGCAACACATGCTCGTCGTCCATAGGCAGCCGCTGGAAAGGGGTATGCGGCTTCGGAACAAAAGGAGAAACAGCGAGGTTTACCTCTATCCCCTCTTTTTTGAAAGGAAAGAGAATCTCCTTCACTGCGGAAAAATCGTCTTCTTTTTCCCATGGGAAACCAAGCATGAGATAAAGTTTTATCCTCTTCCAGCCATATCTCTTGAGAAGGGGCAGCTGATTGAGGAGCGTTTCTATATCGATATTTTTGTTAAGCCTGCAGCGCAGCTCCGCGGTAGCCGCCTCAAGGGCAAAGGTAAACCCCGTTCGCGCCACGCTGCCTATCACGCCGATCTCCTGTTCGCCTATGCTGCCGATCTTTAATGACGGCAACGAGATCGATATCCCCCTGTGCCTGCCCCTTACATGCTCCATGACATCAAAAAGGCCGCTGTAATCTCCCGAGCTCAGCGAAAGAAGCGATATCTCTTCGTAGCCTGTCCTGTCTATCCCTTCGTCAATTATCCTGCACACATTTCCAACGGACCTCTCCCTGTAAGGCCTGTACCCGAACCCCGCAAGGCAGAACCTGCAGCCGTTTCCGCAGCCCCTTGATATCTCAACGTTGAGCCTGTTATGGACGCTTCCGACAACGGGGATCGGGGGGCTTACGGGGTGGTAAGCGCTATCAAGGTCTTTCACGTAGAGGCGCTTTACCCTTTCCTTCGGGAACAACGGCGAATAAACGCCCTCAAGTTTAGATAATTCTTGAATCAGATGCGCCCTTTTCATGCCCTTTAAAGATCTTGTCACGTCGAGAATGTCCGGCAGAACTTCGTCTGCCTCCCCCGCAACAACGAGGTCAAAAAACCTCTCATAGGGTTTCGGGTTCAGCATCAGGGGGCCGCCGCCGATGACGACCGGCTCCCGCTCCGCCCTTTCGTCCGACCTGATCGTTATGCCGCCAAGATCCAGCATGTTGAGCACGTTCGTCGCGTTCAGCTCATAGGTCAGCGAAAAACCAACAAGGTCCATCTTGCAAAGAGGCGTCTTTGATTCCAGGGTGCACAGATGCAGCCTGTTTTCCCTGATGTGCCTGTCCATATCGTCCCATGGCGCAAAGCACCTTTCGCACCACACGCCCCGGACGTTGTTCGCCAGCTCATAGAGCAAAAAATGGCCGTAATAGGACATCCCGATCTCGTAGACATCGGGGTAACAGAGGGCAAAGCGAACGCTTACTTCGCTTCTGTCCTTCATGACCCTGCCCGGCTCATTCCCCGTGTACCGTGCCGGCCTCATTATCGTTTGCGGTATGTTCAGCATTCTCTTTCCTTCATCATTCTGCTCATAGCTCATGACAAATTCTAATTTCTAAGCAATAAATCCTGAACAATATCAAAATTCAAATATCAAATGTTCAAAACAAAAACCCTTCAACAAGTTTTTGATTTTGAACATTCGAATTTGTTTCGGATTTAGATATTCGTGCTTAGAATTTGCCGTCAGCTAATGTTCCTTCATCATCTTATCCAGATCTTTCATGACCATGTCCTGGATCCGCTTCATTGCTTCGGGAGTTTCTGCCTCAAAGCGCAGCACGAGTATCGGCCCTGTGTTCGACGGCCTCACAAGACCCCACCCGTCGTTCATGACTACCCTTACCCCGTCTATGTCAATGACCTGATAGCGCTCCCTGTAATATTCGGTCAGCCTTTTTACAACATCGAACTTCACCGCGTCAGGGCAGTCCATCCTTATCTCCGGCGTCGAATACATTTTCGGGATATCCTTCAAAAACTCGGATACGGGCCTTTCGTCCCTGCACATGATCTCAAGAAGCCGGAGCGATGCGTAGACAGCGTCATCGTAGCCGAAGAACTTGTCGGCAAAAAAGACGTGGCCGCTCATCTCGCCGCCGAGGAGCGCCCCCGTTTCCTTCATCTTCTGCTTGATAAGCGAATGGCCCGCCTTCCACATGATGGGGACTCCGCCGTGCTTCTCCACTTCCTCGTAAAGGTTCTTCGAACACTTCACCTCCGAGACAAAGGCGGCCCCTTTATGGCCCCTCAGGACATCCCTTGCGAATATGATCATGAGGTAGTCCCCCCATATGATGGTTCCTTCGTTGTCTATCACGCCTATCCTGTCCGCATCGCCGTCGTATCCTATTCCTATATCGGCCTTATTCTCCAGCACCGTCTTTCTCAGCACCTCTATGTTTTTCTCAACGGTGGGATCAGGGAAATGGTTGGGGAAATGACCGTCCATGTCGCAAAAGAGAGGTATAACATCCTGCCCCATCTCCTGCATTATAGGAACCGCTATAACGCCGCCGGTCCCGTTGCCTGCGTCGATGACCACCTTGAACCTCTTCGTAAGGCTGATATTGGACCTCAGGAAATTATAGTAATCCTCCACAAGGCCTTTATACTCTCTGTACGACCCATTCCCTTTTACGAACCTCTTCTCTTCGATTATCTTCCGCACGTACTGGATCTGCTGCCCGTAGAGGGTCGCCTTGCCGACTGCCACCTTGAATCCATTCTGGTCTGCCGGGTTGTGGCTGCCTGTGATCATTATGCCGCCTTCGACGTCGAGGTTAAAGAGCGAATAATAGAACAGTCCTGTTGGGAGCACGCCGAGATCGGTCACATCGAGGCCGCCCTCGACCATCCCCTGTACAAGCAGGTCCCTGTAATGTTCCGAGCTTAACCGGCAGTCCCTGCACACCGAAACCTTCCGCTTCCCCTCCTCGCTCATGAGCGCTGCGAAGCCCTTCGCTATATCGGCGACCACATCGTCGGTGAGGTCCTTTTCGACTTTTCCGCGAATATCGTATTCCCGGAATATCGCTGGATTCATCAAATGCCCCTCCTTATTTTGTTTCAGTTATGCGTCTCAGCTCAACTGTAACGCTGTTCGCTTTGTCAATACAGTCTATCTCAACTACGTCCGGGTTGCCCCATTCAACGGGAAAACCGCCGCCGAACTGAAGCATGATCAAATAAGGGAAAACGCTATGGTACAAATAACCACACATGCCTCCGGTGTTGCGCCCGCTCAGGTCTATCACGTCTCCTGCCCTATGCCCCGCGCTGCAGGTGCCTTTCACTGACTTTATTGTGCCCTTGACGCGGTATCCTGCCTCATTTGCCTCTGCCATGCGTCTCACCTCCCTACATTAATATTACTCTACAAAAGCCGCGCCGATGATCGCCGCCTCGTCGCCGAGCTTCCCTTTTTCCACGCTGAGCCCTTTCAGCGAAGCCCTCATGGCCCTCTTCTCCATGGCCTTCTTTGCTTCATCAACAAGATATTTTGTGCCGTACACCACGCCCCCGCCCATTACGATGACCTCAGGGTTCAACAGGTTCACAAGGCTCGCCATTCCTGCTCCCATATATTCTATAACCTCTCCCCATATTCTGCCACACAAATCATCTCCCATCATCCAGGCCTCTTCGATGTGCCCGGCATGGAGCCCCTTTAAATCGCCCCCGGAGATCTCCCAGATCTTCCCCCTGTAGCCCTCCCGCATAACGCGCCTTACCCTTTCAACGATATAAGAGCCTCCGCAATAGGCCTCAAAGCAGCCGTAGTTCCCGCAATTGCACCGGTAGCCATAAGGGTTAAGGATGATATGCCCGACCTCGCCGCCGACATTTGCAAAGCCGCGGCAGAGCGCTCCGTTCGCTATGATGCCCCCTCCGATCCCGGTTCCGGGGTATATCCCGATCATATCCTTCGGCTTGCTCTTCAACCCGAAGCGCCACTCTCCATATGTTGCGGCGTTCACGTCGTTCTCAACGAACACGCCGACCCTGAAACGTTCTTCCATATCCTTTTTCAAGGGGGCGTTCTTCCATCTCAGGTTCGGCGAGAAAAGTATCTTTTGTGTGTCTTTTTCAATCTGGCCTGCGCAGGCTATCCCTATCTTGCTTATTGACCTTCCGTGAAGGCCTTTCTCACGCAGCATATCGTCCAGGAGATCGACGATGACTGCCCTGACCTTCTCGTACCGCTTATCCCGGCCAACAGGAACCTTCCTTTTGCCTATCACTGACCCGCTGTCGTCGATAAGCCCCGCCAGTATCTTTGTCCCGCCTATATCGATGCCGATCCTCATATCCTCACCACTAAATAACCTGTATCTTTAGCTGTCAGCTATCGGCCATCAGCCAAAAGACTTTTTTGCTTCAGCTGACGGCTGTGTGCTGACTGCTGACGGCTGCCTCTTAAGCATCTCTATCAGCATCATGGCGTTCTTTACCGCCTTGCCGGCGTGGCAATTGTTGAAGAAGACGAAGGTCGTCTTTGCCTGCCGGGATACGTTCTGTATGGGAGCAACAAATTGTTCGACCTCTTTTTCTGAATAAAGGTAATCGTAACGGACGTCCACCGGCTCCCTGAACCACGCCCTGTTTCTGCCGTGGAAGCGAAAATATCCTGTTGATGATGTCAATGCCGGCGTGAAAGGCAGGAGTCCTTTCAGCTTCGGCTCATCGACGATGCAGTATCCAAGCGACAGGCTTCTCAGCATGTCGAGGCGCTCCTCGCCCGACCACTGCACGTTCCTGAACTCGACGACCGATTCATAATCCGCGAACCGCTCTCTCAGTTCCTTCAGGTAATCAATATTCTCATCGCTGGGAACAAACGAATAGGGGAACTGGAAAAGGACCGCCTTCAGATTACCGTCCAGGGGCGCTACTCCCTGTTGAAAAAGCCTGCACTGCGCCTTCAGGTCCCTGCCCTTCTCATGCGTCAAGCCCTTGTAAGCCTTCACGACAAAAGAAAATCCCTTCGACGTCCTCTTTGAAAAAGATTCCATGGTCCTGGCCGACGGCATGGCGTAGTAGGTATAGTTTACCTCAAGCGCCGTAAACCCAAGGTTCACCTCATAATACCGGAGCATATCCTGCTTCTTGATCCCCGGCGGGTATACCTCTCCTATCCAGTCGTCAAATGAAAAACCGCTTGTTCCGACAAACATCTCGCCCATGAGTTTTAGTTTGACATCTCCTATCCATCTACATAATATATGTGAATACCTAAAATCTCAAGGTAAAAGGGGAATCGATGAGCAAACAATATGTATTAGATGACATGACCCTGAAGGAGTCGTGGAGGCTTTTTCACATTATGGCCGAGTTCGTTGAAGGCTTCGAAAACCTTACCGAAGTTCACCCTGCCGTTACCATATTCGGAAGCGCCCGGTGCAAGAAAGGCGACGCCCTGTATGAAAAGGCATACAACCTCACAAAGCTGCTTGCCGTGAACGGCTTCAACATCATTACCGGGGGCGGCCCCGGCGTCATGGAGGCGGCCAACAAAGGCGCCAAAGACGGAGGCGCAAAGTCCGTGGGGATCAACATTGAACTGCCCTATGAACAGAGGCCGAACCCTTACTCGAACGTAAGGCTCAGCTTCAGGTACTTCTTCATCAGAAAGGTCATGTTCCTTAAATACGGCATGGCCTACGTTGTCATGCCGGGAGGGTTCGGCACCCTCGACGAGTTCTTCGAAGCCATAACGCTCGTCCAGACAAAGAAGATGAAGCCCTTCCCGATCATCCTCGTCGATTCGTCGTACTGGAGCGGCCTCCTGGAATGGATCAAAATAAACCTTCTAAGCCAGCAGAAGATCAGCGAAGAGGATATGGACATCTTCAAGGTCATGGATGACCCGAAGGAGATCGTCGACTACATAAAAAAGTTCGTCATACTGTAACCAAATGCAGCGTCGCCGCATCCTTGCGGGAAGAAGTTCTCCGTCGAAGGTATGCAGCAAGAACAGCGACTCAACAATATAAGGAGTGAAGATATGGGGACTGTGAAGCAACCTGAATGGGACAAGCAGGAAGGCGCGCCGATCATCCTGACAAACCCTGAAGGCCAAAACAGAAATCCTTCGCTTTTGGAAGCATTAACGGCAGGCCAGGAGGCGATAGGAACTATTGGAGGGGTAGAGATAGCTGTTCTGCTTACCGAAATCCTCACCCCTACCAAAGCCCAGGGCGAGATCGTGCGCATCCTGGACGGCCGCGACGACCTGGAGCGCTTGGGTGAACTGTCTATAGGCGATATCGTTCTGATCAGGCGCGAAGATATGTACAGTCTTGACGTTGATACGGGCAGCTAACCTTGCTTCGCTGCCTGATCCAGCTTCCTCGCGAAGACGAGGTACCCCGTGTGGGCGACCATGCGGTCCGTCGGGCGCACCCTTTCCGCTACGGTCTTGTATTTTCTGAGGAGTATCTCGATAACTTCGACCAGGCCGAACCCGGTCTCCAGCCCTTTTAAAAGCTCTGATATCTGGTTTGCCGTCGGCACGATCATGCCGATGGGCGCACTGTCTTTCATGAGCCTCCCTGCCGTTTCGAGGCAAAGCCACGGCTCTCTCACGTCTATGAACGCCGCATCGAAAGGCGATTCGCAGGCGTATTCTTCGGCGCTCCCATTGCGGAGCTCCGTGTTGTTCCATTCCGCGAAACGCTCGATGTTTTTCCTCGCGTTCTTATGATGCCTCTCTTCCTGCTCAAAAGAGACCACCGCCCCGTCAGGGCCCACCACCTCTGAAAAAAGGTAGGTCATTGCCCCGCTCCCCGTCCCGATCTCCACGATCCTCGACCCGTTCCTGAGGCCCAGCTTGAGGCATATGAACGCGCTGTCCTTGGGGAAGACGATCTGCGTTTCACGCCTCAGGCCGTACATGATGATGTCCTCCATGGTCGGCTCGTATACCTCGTACTGGCCGTATTTCGCGCCGTACCTCTTTCCTATCAGCGAGGCGTAATCGAGGATCCCGCCCTTTCCGTGGAACGCCTGGCCGGCTATGATCTTCTTGAAATAGCTCTTGTCCTTGTAAATGATCCTGATATGATCGTTCTCTCCAATCGTCTTCATCGTCGATCCTTCTTCAATCAAATAACCAATCACCAAACATCAATAACCAATTAATATCCAATAACCAATGACCGAATATTTAAACGAGGAACAATACCGGCAAGTTTTTGTTTGGTTATTGAATATTG
>JAKQBZ010000043.1 GCA_029559435.1 Deltaproteobacteria bacterium
GAGGCGTAAGGCGTGAGGGGACTACTACTGCATAACTAATCGTATATCGTTATTGCAAAAATCCGTTCGGCGTGATGCGTTCGGCGATGAAAGACGGTAAATAGTATATCGTATATAGAAACTGCAAAAGAACGCGGGACATCCGTCAGGTGCAAGTCGTAAGGTGTTAAATCGCCTGACGCCTCACGCCTGACGCCTCACGGGTTTAGTCTCTCAGCTTAATTATATCCATTGACTTGCCCTATGCTTTATGTTTTAAAAAAATATGGATAAAATCTCTGTTGTCTACAGCAAGGATTTTCTCACCGATTATCCGACGGTAGATTGCGAATGCCCTGACCGGGTGGACAAGATCTATTCTCATATCAGGGATATCGCCGATTTCACGGAGCCGGGCCTGTGCGATATCTCTGACCTCACGCTCTGTCACAGCGAACGTCTTATCAAATCGGTGCAAAGGAATCCCGTTACCTATAACGTAGCCTGCAGATCCGCGGGAGGGGCCATAAAGGCTGCCGAGCTGGCGCTGAAAGCCCCGTCATTCGCCCTCATCAGGCCCCCGGGCCATCATGCCGGGCATGATTTCAACGGCGGTTTCTGTTTTTTCAATAATATGGCGATAGCGATCAAGAGGCTGATCGCGAAGGGGCTCATCGGAAACGCCCTCATCGTCGACATCGACCTCCACTACGGCAACGGGACATACGATATCGTACAGGCCGACAGCAATATCACCTTCGTCAACATCGACGCCGCCTCAAGGGAAGATTTTTTTAACGACATAGAAGCGGCCCTGAAAAACGCATCATCTTTCGATATGCTTTGCTGCTCCGCAGGGTTCGATACATACATCAACGACTGGGGCGGCCTTCTTTTCACCGACGACTACAGGAACGCTGCGCATATGCTCGCGTCGTCAAATCCGCATTTTTTTACGATCCTTGAAGGCGGTTACTTTATCCCTGACCTTGGCATCAATGTCCGCGCATACCTTAAGGGACTGCTGGAAGCTTGTTCATAACCTCTGTCATAGCATTTATCATCGGTATTTATGCAGAAGCCCTCAATGCCTTTCCTCTGACATCAATCATTGTTCTTTTGTCCGTCTTCATATGCCTTTCGGGTTTCCTGTTAAAGAAAAAACACCAGGTTGCCCTGCCGTTTATCCTTGTCTCTTTTATGCTTATCGGCGCGTTGAGGATCGGGATCGTGGGCGCGTACCTTCAGCCTGTCGATATAAACGACGACGAGACAATATACGAAGGGCTGGTCATTGAGGCGTCACCCGCCGTCAAGACCGTCAGGATCTCTCAACCTTCCGGGCCGGCAGGGATACGGGCGATTTACAGGACAGCGGAGAACATCGGCATCAACGACAGGGTAAAGATCTTCGGACGGCTGAAAGAGCTCGCCCTCACATATAACAACCCTCACGCCATATCATGGAAATGGATAAAAAGGCTCGAGGGGACGTCCTGCGAGATACGCGGCATCACCGTCTCCGTGACAAAGGGAAATAATTATATCGAGGCCTGGAGAAACAGGCTCAGGGAAAAAATAGAGGGTTCACGCTCGAAGCACGCAGACATTATCAAGGCGCTGACCATCGGGGACGCAACGGGCATTGATGAACCTACAAGAACCCTGTTTCTCAGGACGGGCACATCTCACATACTCGCCATATCCGGTTCACATATGGGCATCGTTACGGCCTTTTTCTTCTTTTTTGCGAGGATATTCTTCAGAATGTCGCCTGTCCTGAAGTACAGGGGAGACGATAGGAGATTTGCCGCCCTGCTTTCCATCCCCTTTGCATTCATGTTCATGGTCACGGCAGGTTCAAGCATACCGACAATACGGGCGGCGATCATGATAACGGTCTACATGCTGTCCCTTTACTTTGAGCGCGGCAGAAATATTATGAACACTATAGCCCTCAGCGCCCTCATCATTCTCATTATCTACCCCCATTCTATTTTCATGCCGGCATTTCAGCTGACATTCGCAAGCGTCTCCTTCATCATACTCTTCACAGAAAAGATCTATCCGATGATCGCGGCCAAAAATAGAGCGGTCAAATGGCTCCTGTCTTCAATCCTCATCACCCTCTCTGCAATGCTGGGTACGCTCCCCGTTGTTCTCTACCATTTCCACGGGATCAACCCCCTATCCTTCATCCATAACCTTATCTCGGTTCCGCTCATGTGCATGCTGGCAATGCCGCTCAGCCTCGCGGGAGCCATACTTCCCTATGGCGAATATCTTTTAAGGCTTTCGGGAGAGGTATTAAGCTTAGCCGTAGCGGTCCTGAAGCATCTCGATTTCGGCTACATCTACCCGGTAGTTCGCCCCAGCCTTTTTGAAACAGTCCTTTATTTCGCACTCACCATTTCTCTCCTGTTCATCAACAGAAGGTATGTGAAGATCTCGCTGATCTGTCTTCTCTTGCCGCTCACGGTTGTATACTCTGCGTTCCTGTATGGCCAGCGGTTTCTCAACAGCGGCCTCTGCTTAAATATTATTGATGTAGGGCTGGGAGAAAGCATCCTTATTGAGGCGCCGAAAGGGATGAGGATACTCGTTGACGGAGGGGGCTCCTATAGAGGCCAATACGACACCGGCAGGTCGGTTCTTACGCCCGTCCTCCTCGCCAAAAAGATCCGGACAATCGACTATGTCATCAACACCCACCCGCATGGCGATCATATCGGCGGCCTTTTCTATATCGTTAAGAACTTTGACGTAAAACACTTTGTCACCGGCAAGTATTACATCAATGAAGGAATGTTTCTCGACATCATAAACATCCTGAGGATAAAGGGCGTACCCGTGGAACGATGGGAGGCCGGCGACCATTTCACATTTAACAGCATGCATATCGAAGTCCTTAGCCCCGACCGCGAAACCACCATTGAAAATCCCAACAACGCGTCGCTCGTCCTGAGGATCGCTTACGGCAAAAGGAGCTTCCTTCTCACCGGCGACATCGGATCAGAGGTAGAACACAAGCTGGTATTTTCGGGGATCGTTACAAAAACCGACGTTCTCAAGGTGCCGCACCACGGCAGCAAGTATTCCAGTAGCGAGCATTTCCTCTACACCGTCAGGCCTGATATGGCGGTAATAAGCGTGGGGAACGGCATCAAAGGCCTGCCGAGCAATGAGGCGCTGGGAAGATATAAACGGCTGTCGATCCCTGTATTGCGGACGGATATAAACGGATTTATCAGGATATGTACTGACGGAGAGAAGGTACGCTGCAATACAACACTGAATAGTAGATAGCTGTCAGCAGACAGCACACAGCCATCGGCTGAAACAAAAAAGGCTTTGGGCTGATAGCTGATAGCTGATCGCTGATAGCTGTTGATAGAAGATAGCAAGAAACATAAACCTGTCAGTCGTCAGGCTACTAAATCCATATATTCATAAAGAACGCCGTACCTCACTCCCTTTGCACTGACGATGCATTCGCTGAACCCGTAGAAGGACATCATCTCCCGGAGAAGAACGGCCCCCTGCAGAAGGATGTCTTCCCTCCCCTTCTCCATGCCCTTTACCGCCCTCCGTTCCGCAACGGTCATCTTTCGCAGCATGTCGATGGCACCGCATAGCATCCCGCCAGAGATCTTAAAGCCGTGGATCCTCTCCTTGTCAAAATATTCGCACGCACAGATAATGCTCGCGAGCGTCGTGATCGTTCCCCCGGTCCCGACAAGCACATCTGAGTAGCCAAGGAACTTTTTATCGAGAAGCGGCATTACATGATCGGCCGCCGCATTCACCTCTCTGTCTTCGGGGGGATCATTTTTTATAAACATCTCCGTCAGCTTCACTGAGCCTATCGGCAGCGACACAAAATCCTGCAGGGCCTCCCTGTCGCCGGCAATGATCTCTGTGCTGCCTCCGCCGATATCAACAATCGTGAACCGTTCCCTGTCAGTGATGCTGTCGCTTTTCACCGAAAGGTATATGTAGCGTGCCTCGTCGCGTCCGCTTATAACGCGTACGGGAATTCCGCAACAATCTTCTACGAGATCTAAAAACTTCCTGCTGTTTTTTGCTTCTCTCAACGCGCTTGTGCCAACGCAGGATACCAGCTCCGCCCTGTGGGCCGCCATTATATCGGCATATTTCCGCAGGGCCTTCAAGCCCCTGTCCATAGCGCCCCGCGATATACGGCCGGTCTCCTTCATGCCCTCCCCCAGCCTGACCGTCGTGGAGATGTCGTCAATCTCACGGAGGGCCTCCCCTGCATCAACGATCAGGAGCAGGATCGTGTTCGTCCCGATATCGATGGCAGCACATTTCATTTGACAACCTCACAGAAAACTACTTATGATAGCGTGCATGTTTGCTATCTCTTTTTTTGATATCAGCGGGCTGCTGGCATTCTCGGCCGGGCTCCTCTCTTTTTTCAGCCCCTGCATCCTGCCGCTCATACCATCTTACCTGATATTCATAAGCGGCATCACCTTTGATAATTATAACGAACTGCAAACAAAAAAATACAGAAAAGTTGTTTTGATCCATGCTGTCGCATTTGTGTTGGGGTTTTCCTTTGTATTCGTCTCCCTCGGCATTTCGTCTTCGATCCTCGGTAATTTCCTCACCGATTACCAGGACTATATCATAAAGGCCGGGGGCGTTTTTCTTGCCGTGATGGGTCTCTTCTATCTGAATATCCTGAAGATCCCTTTTCTCAACCAGGAAAAATTGATCCGGCTGGAAAAAAAACCTATTGGTATTTTCGGGTCCTTCGTCATCGGTGCAACATTCTCCCTTGGCTGGACACCCTGCGTCGGCCCTGCCCTCTCATCCATCCTTATCGTAGCATCAACAACAAAAAAGATATCGGAGGGCGTTTATCTCCTCGGCCTCTATTCGATCGGCCTTGCCATCCCTTTTATCCTTTCTGCGTTTCTT
>JAKQBZ010000080.1 GCA_029559435.1 Deltaproteobacteria bacterium
GCATAGCCGGGCAGCGGCAGATCATACCGCGCAAGGAGTTCCAGGGTGGCGCGCACATCCGCTATGCCCGGGACATGCCCGGCATGGCCCCCGCCATCAACCCCTTTCTGCTTTCCTGTCCCCGGGCCGATAATAACCCGCGAGGTTCCGGGCTGCCGCCTTGCGGATTCTCTGCCGGACATCCGCGAGAAGTGGCGCCGGGATATGGCCAATGCCTCTGTCGCTGAATCGGCATCGGGAAAGATCGGGTATGGTTCAAACTCCCTCATTGCAAAGTAGCTCTCCCTGTCCGGCATCATGCAGAGGGCGACGGGTTTTTCATGCCGCATGCTCAACTCCCTGGCGTTGTGGATCAGTTGCCTCGCCCAGGGCTCTCCAGGCCCTCTTTCGAACTCGTGGTAAAAGATCAGTCCATCGACGCCCGGTTCTAAGAGTGAAAGCTCGATCAGGTCTCTATACAAACCGATATCAAAGATGTCGCCCACATCAAGGGGGTTGCTGAGGCGAATCACACCGGCCCGTACGTTCTTGCGGATCATCCCGGCAACGCTCTCCGGCAGGCCCGCAAACCTGAGGCCGTATCGAAAGGCAGCATCCGAGAGCAGCACGCATTGCCCGCCGGACCTTGCCATAGCCATCAGGTTAGGCCCCCGCATCGCCGGCAGGGTAAAGATCTTGAGCCAGTTGATCATGTCCTCTGTTGTCGACGCCCGCAGCACACCAGCCTGCCGAAGGGCCGCATCGGCCACCTCATCGTTTCCCGCAAGGGCTGAGGTGTGAAAACGGGCCGTTTCATTTCCGGGCCCGGCCCGGTTTGCCTTCAGTGCTATAACGGGCTTCTCCGTGCTCTCTGCAAGGCTTACAAGCCTCTTCCCATCGCCGAAACTTTCCAGGTAGATCCCGATGCTGCGGGTTCCCGGATCACCGATGAGGTATTCGAGGATATCGTTCTCATCAAGCATCAATTTGTTCCCGATGCTTACAACTTTATTAAGGGCAAGGTTCTCCAGGTCGGAACGCTTGAGGATATCCCGTATAATCCCTCCGCTTTGAGAGATTATCGAGACAGGGCCGGCAGGCCCTTTCTGTTTATCGAGGGGCACAAAGGGAAGGGCAAGGCCGTTTTCCATATTGATAACGCCTATGCAATTGGGCCCCATGATGGTCATGCCCCATTCTCCGGCAACGTGAAGGATCTCCCTTTCGAGCGATCTCCTTTCGTCTCCAAACTCTGAGAAGCCTCCGGTCTCTATCACTACGCTCTTTATCCCTGTCTTCCCGCAGGCCGTCATCGTTGCCGGGATGGTGTCGGCAGGGATAAGAAGGACGGCGAGGTCCGGCGCTGTCCCGATCTCTTCCACGCTCCGGTAGATCGGGCGGTCTCCTATGCGTCCCCCGTTCTTGCCTACCAGATAGACCTCTCCTTTGAATCCATAAAGGTCGTTGTTCAAAGGGATAATCCCGGCCAGGTTGTCGGGGTTCTGCGAGGCGCCGAAGATCACGACCCTGTCCGGGATAAAAAATTGTTTGAGGTCACGGGGAGCCATACGTCCTTGCCCTTGTCATCCTTTCCCTTGCTTCAACCGAAAGATCACAGCAGCACCTCTGCTATGGAGAGATATCGTTCCTTCGCATGCCGGAGATGGACGCTGATCTCTTCCTTTAATTTCTCCACATCCTTTTCTATGATAGCGTTGACTATCCTTCTGTGGTCCTCCAATGCCTCCGCCGGGCCCAGCCGGGAGGCCACGGCCATGGCAAGGAGCCATCTGATCCTATCGATCAATTGAAAAATAAGCTCGACAAACGCCTCTGAATCCGTTGCGCTGTAAAGAAGCTTGTGAAATTCAGTGTTTGATTCGGCCACTCCCCGGATATCATTCATCTCGGCGAGCCTCACCGAGCCTGCAAGGACCGCCTCGAGCTTTCTCACGGTCTCCGGCGTAGCCCTTTCTATGATCAGGGGCGCCGCAAAGAGCTCAAGTGCCTCCCGCAATGCGTAGTAATCCTCAGCCTCTTTCCGGGTAAGCTTCCGGACCACATATCCTATGTTCGCCCGGCATTCTACCAGCTTCTCATGTTCCAGCATGAGCAGCGCCTCTCTCACCGGGGTCCTTCCCATGCCCATTTCTTTGGCAATAGTATTCTCGCGCAGCACATCGCCGGGCCTGAATTCAAACGTGATGATCTTATTCTTGATATTTTCGTGGGCCTTGTGGCGGAGACTAATGTTCATGGGTCCTCCCATGTGTATTAAGTCGTATGATTGGCGTCAGTAATTGATATGTTAACTGATATATCAGTTAACATATCACATGTCAAGTCTTTTTTTAAAGATTTTCTAAGGATTTTTTACTAAAAGAACGGCCTTCTGAATGCAGTAGCCCTTATTTCCGGTCAACGTATTACTACGGCGTGCACCTCTGCCTTTTCTCTTATTGCAGCGTATCCACGATCGATGAACCTTGCGGGCTGCAGGTACGGGTCGCCTGTCAATCTATCCTCCAGCCTTTCCGTATGAGGCAGGCCTCTGTTTCGTCACAGGCCCTGGTGCCCTTCCGGGCTGCCTCCTGCTCCGCAACAGCCTGACAATACTGCTTATCGCGATTGAAATCGGCGGCGCTCTTGCCCGGCTGGGTGTAATAATGCACACAACCGGCCAAAAGGATGATCGAAAACAACATCAGCAGGACTTTTTTCATTCCTCCTGTGAAGCCTTTCTGATTGCAGCTTCCATCGGACCCTTCGATATCGCACACCGCCATCCGCTGCACCTTCCCGCTCCCGGAGCTTGCGCAATTATTGGTTCATCGGCACGGTCTTTGTCGTCACTATTGTATCGTTGACAAGGTTCCGGATATCGCACTTTATATAATTTACCCCTGTCTTCCAGCCTGCCTCTCGAGGTGTCTCAAAACTGCTGGTAGAGCTGCCCGGCAATCTTACCGGCATTCCGCCCAGGCCGCCGGTCGTCGGTCCGTTCTGCTCGGCCATCTTATAGCATTGCCTGCCCAGGAAGCACTGCGCTGCCGCGCCGTTGTTCCTCATATGTACCTTGTACCCCGCATCGGTGGCATCGATCCCCGTGATCTCTACGTTCGGCGAGGGCAGCGCCGTGAGGGTTATTTCATGCTCCTTGTAGACGGTGTGGGCGCGCTTTACGGACAATTTTAATTTCCGTGCGTGCTTCCTCCTCTCCCATTGGCCTTTGAGCGACTTCTGCTCGTTCTTCGCGAGCTGCACCGATTGGGCAGGCCCTACCGAATGCCACTGCCCCGACTGGGCATCGAACTGAAATACCTCGACGGCAAAGGCGAGGTCGCCATTGTTCGGGTTGACTATGGCCGCATTCCACTCACCGATGCATTGCGGCTGCGGGTCCTGCACCGAGAGGCTCGCGACCTTGATATTCCCGAGCATCTTTCCCGTCAATACGGCGCGCGTTGCGGCCGGGTCCGTCTTTGTCTGCGGAATATCTTTTTTCAGGATCTTTCCAACCGGCTGCTGCGCGAGGATCATCTGCGCAAAACCAAGCAGCATGAACATGGTCAAGGTAATAACAGCCATTACTCTTGCAACAGAACGAGCGTGCATATTTGTGTTCCTCCTTTAGTTGAAGCTTTTCACACTTCTATCACATGCCATTCATCAAAGTCAATGAGCCGCGTCACAATGGATGGCAGGAATGTCCTCGTCGTGGCAAGACAATGTGGAAGGGAGGTGAATAAAAATCTAAAAAATTATGTTCTCTTTTTTCTTGCGGAAGGTGTTTTCCATATCGATCAGCCTTTCGCCGAATTCCACGGCATGCCTTCTCATTGCCTCTAAGGCCTGATCGGGATTGCCTGCGAGGACCGCCTCGACGACCTCGTCGTGCATCCCTGCCGGGTGCAGAAATGGTGTTTCTGGCTCTACTGCCTGGATGGCCTGCCTGGTCATGGCCATTAAAGACCGTTCGAGGGCCTCAAAAAAACTATTTCCGCACATCTCGGCCAGGATATGATGGACCATCGTCTTTATGTCGATGTCCTCTGCAAAGCTCCGGATAGGCAGGGCTTCGCGTCCGAGGGCTTCTTTGAGGCGTCCGGCGCTTTCCTCATCCTTATGCAGGGCAGCGAGTCTCGCTATTTCGGGCTCAAGGAGAACCCTCATCTGGACAAGCTCCGGGATAGAGATCTTTTCGGACAGGAACAGGTCTACGAAGGCATTGCTTAAGTGCTCAAAGGTGAGCTCGGTGACGAACGTCCCCCCTGTCACTCCCTGCCGGATCATGATGAACCCTTTGTTCTCCAGCGCCCGCAGGGACTCGCGGATGGCAATGCGGCTTACTTTGAACTGTTCCGCCAGCTCACGCTCTGAAGGCAGCTTGTCCCCTGCCTTGAAATAGCCGAGCAGGATAGACTTTTTCAACTGGTCCAACACCTCATCGGATATCCTTGACTGCCTAACAGGCTTAAAGCTTTGCATTTTCGCATCCATATACGTGTCAATTAATAAAATAACAACGATATATAGTAACAATACACCAAGGCGACATGTCTTTCAAGAATATTCTATAATTATTTTACTTGACAATTTATTTTAATGTTTGTAAATATTATACCATTCAATATACAAGTAAACATGTAGTGCCGCATCACTGGTGTTGGGTTGTAGGGAATTCTTAAAAGGGGCGTTATTATGAATCTTGCTCATAATCTGGAACTTTCGGCCTTCTTCTTCCCTGACCGCCCTGCCCTCCGCCAAAACGGTCATCAACTTACCTATGGAGAATTAAACGACCAAGCGGGCAGGGTAGCAACGGGCCTCATCAAGATGGGTATTAAGCCCGGCGACCACGTAGGCCTCTGCGCGCCTAACTCCATCGAATGGGTTACGTTCTATTTTGGCGTCCTGAAGGTTGGGGCAACAGCGGTCACGCTGTCCGGGGCACTCACCGGCGACGAGCTTACTACCCTTGTAAATCATGCGAAACCGCGGATCATCTTCGCCGCTGAGACCAAGCTGAAGGACCTGGAGGGCCTGAGAGGATCCGGGGGGCTTGAGCAGGTGATCTGCCGGGACGGCGACATGGACCTTGAGCACCTTATCAAAACAGGCTCCGTGCCGTTCAAGGCAACAGAGAGAGACCGGGGAGATACCGCTGCAATCCTTTACACGGGCGGCACCACGGGCATTCCGAAGGGTGTCATGCTCAGCCATGAGGGCATGATCTTTTCAAGCCACAGCATCGCGGGCTATGAAAGGTCCACCCAGAACGACCTTTCCCTCTGCTTCCTCCCTTTCAATCACGTCTTCGGACAGATCCACATCATGAATACCTCGATCCACTGCGCCGGCTGCCTGGAGCTTCTCCCGGCCTTTGACATGGATCAGGTCCTGGAATTAATGGAGCAAGGACGGGTAACAAAGTTCTTCGCCGTGCCCACCGTCTTTATCCGCCTCCTGAGGCAGAAAGACCTTGAAAAGAGGCTCGGGCAGCTCCGATACTGCTTTTCGGCAGCAGCCAGCCTGGCAAAAGAGATCGTCAGGGAATGGAAGGAGCGGACCGGCATAACGATCTCGGAATCCTACGGGATGACAGAGGTAATGCCCGTGACCTTCAACCATTACTATCCGGAAAGGCATGTTATCGGATCTGTAGGACATCCCATACCAGGGGTTGAGGTCCAGATCAGGGACCTCTCGGGCAACATATTGGAAGAAGGCCAGGATGGGGAGATCTGCATCCGTGGACGAAATGTCATGAATGCCTACCTTGAGAACCCGGAGGCTACGCGAGAGGCTTTACTGGAGAATGGCTGGCTCCGTTCCGGCGATATCGGATACATCGATCCTGATGGGTATCTCTTCATCGTAGATCGTCTGAAGGACCTCATCATCACCGGCGGCGAGAACGTATATCCCCGGGAGGTCGAAGAGGTCCTCTACGCATGGCCCGAGGTGGAGGAGTGCGCCATTGTTGGACTGCCGGACAAGGAATGGGGCGAACGCGTCTGCGCATGCGTAGTGCCGAAGGCCGGAAACACGCTTTCAATGGCTGAGCTAAAAGACTTTCTGAAAAACCATCTCTCCGGTTTCAAGATACCCAAAGAGTATATTGTGAAGGACGAACTGCCGAAGAGCCCCACCGGCAAGATATTGAAGAGGGAGATAAGAAAACAGTTGCTTGAGGCTGACAAGCGATAAAGGAGATGCTTTCATTAAATAATGACCAAAGGAGGGTCTGTTATGAGAAAACATTGTGTAATCTGGTGCATCACGTGTGTTGTAGCGGTCTTTTTTCTTTCATCAGCGATTCCGGCGTCCGCGCAGGAAAAAGTGGTCAAGCTGCGGTACTCAAATTTCTTCCCGCCTGTCCATCCTATCAGCAAACTGGCCGAGGAATGGATCAAAGAGGTCGAGAAGAGGACCAATGGCCGCGTGAAGGTCTCCTATTTCCCCGGCAATACGCTTGCCCCGCCCGGACAGGCCTATGATGCGGTCGTGAAGGGGATCGCCGATATGGCGCAGAACCTCCTGGCATATTCGCCCGGCAGGCTTCCGCTGAGCGAGGTTCTCCAGCAGCCGCTCGGCTATGCAAGCGGCTACCAGGGAACAAAGCTGGCAAACGAGTATTACAAAAAATTTAAGCCGAAAGAGTTTGACGATGTCAAAGTGATGTACCTTCACGGTGTTGCCCCCGGCACATTCCATACGAAGAAAGAGATCAAATCCTTTGACGACATAAAGGGCCTCAGGATCAAGGCCAATGCGGAGAACGCCGAGATCGTCAAGGTGCTCGGCGGAGCCCCTGTTACCATGCCCATTACGGAGACTTACGACGCCCTCCAGAAGGGCCTTGCCGAAGGCATCCTCCTTCCCAACGAGGCCCTGAAGGGCTGGCGGTTCGCGGAGGTTGTAAAATCAAGCCTCGACAGCAACGCGGTCTCCTATTTAACATCTATGTACGTAATTATGAATAAGAACAAATGGAACCAGATCTCGAAAGAAGATCAGGCAACCATCGAGAAGATCAACGAAGAGTGGATCGAAAAGCAGGGCAACCTGTGGAACAAGCTGGACAAGGAAGGAAAAGAGTACGCCATCAAGAAGGGCGTGAAGACCGCCGAGCAGGCTGCTGAAGCCATCGGGATTGGCCTCCAGTCATTCTGCATCCCAGGCTCTGTCGCCGATGACCGTAAGATCGGAATCGGACATGGAAACCTCGCAGCAATGCTGCTTCGCGACGAGACCAAGTGCTTTGCATTCCTTGCCGGCCACGAAAGCTTCGCCGCCG
>JAKQBZ010000104.1 GCA_029559435.1 Deltaproteobacteria bacterium
CGTGATCATGGCAGAGGCCAGAACCGTTCCCCTTTGCCCCCTGCCATGATCACGACGTATGCATGCTTTATAATAGCTGTCAGCCTTGAGCTAAAGGCTATTATGAAGCATGCATACGTCGTGATCATGGCAGGGGGCAAAGGGGAACGGTTCTGGCCTCTGAGCACCGGCAGCGTCCCCAAGCCTTTTCTCAATATAACCGGCAGCAAAAGCCTTATCCGGCTGACCGTTGAAAGGGCACTAAGGATCGTGCCGGCAGCGAGGATATGCGTGATCCTCAGCAAACAGCAGCTTGCTGTTGCAAGGCGCCAGCTGCCCTTCCTGCCGGCCGGTAATTTTATTGTCGAGCCTGAAGGGAAGGATACGGCGCCGTGCATAGGCCTCGCAGCGATAACGCTCCTCAAAAAGGACAGGAGGGCAGCCATGGTAGCCCTGCCGGCTGACCATTACATAGCGGATGTCGACGGGTTTGTAAAGACGGTCAAAGACGGGGTGAGGGTCGCGCAGAAAGGCGACCACCTGGTGACCGTAGGGATAAAGCCCTCAAGGCCCGAAACAGGATATGGCTACATCTGCGTTTCCGGGAAGGCTTACCCTTCGGGTGGCCCGCAATGTTACAGTGTCAGGCGTTACGTGGAAAAGCCTGATATCAGGCGCGCAAAGGCGTACTGCAAAGACCCCCGCTATTACTGGAACGCGGGGATGTTCATATGGCAGGCAGAGACAATCCTGATGTCCATGAAACATCATATGCCGGAGCTTTATAAAGGGCTGCTGCAGATCGGCAGCCACATGGATGCAAACAGAAAAGGGATGATCAAGAGGATATTCGGAGGCTTCACAAAGATCTCGATAGATTACGGTTTGATGCAAAAGGCCCGCAACGTGATGATGGTCCCCGCGCGTTTTGCCTGGGACGATATCGGCACGTGGGCCTCGCTCGGGCGGGTTTCGGCCCCCGATGAACATGGCAACTGCAAAAAAGGCAGCATCGTCGGCATTGACACAAAAGATTGCGTGATCCACGGCGAAGGCGTGACGATAGGCACGATAGGGGTCTCCGGCCTTGTCATCGTCGCAGTAAAAGGCAGCGTACTTGTCTGCGACATCGGCAGAGTACAGGAAGTGAGGGAGATAGCCCGGAGGTTGAGCTCAAAAAAAGATTAATATTCAGCCTTAGAAGCAAAAAAAAAGGGGGGGGACTTCAGGTGATATCAAAGGTTTCTACAGCAACGGTATCCGGCATAGACGGCATTAAAATCGACGTGGAAGTGGATATATCTTACGGGCTGCCGGCATTCAGCATTGTGGGGCTGCCGGAGACCTCTGTCAGGGAGAGCAAAGAGCGGGTCAGGGCTGCTATAAAAAACAGCGGCTTCGAATTCCCTAACGACCGCATTACGATAAACCTTGCGCCGGCGGATGTGAGGAAAGAGGGCTCCTCGTTTGACCTGCCGATCGCCATAGCCGTACTTGCGGCAATGGGGGTCATAAAGGAAGAGGATGTCAGGGGCTATCTCGTTACCGGAGAGCTGTCGCTCGACGGAAGGATCAAGGGCGTCAGCGGTGTTTTGCCGATCACAATGCTTGCGAACAAGGAAGGGTACAGGAAGATAATCGTTCCCCTGGAGAATGGGAGTGAAGCCTCTATTGTAAAGGGCGTCAAGGTGTATGGAACGAGCCACATACTCGACATTGTCCATTTTTTCAAAGAGGGGAGCGGCCTGAAGGATTTTGCTTCCCAGGGAGGCGATGCGGGGACCGACACCCGCAAAGACGGCCTTGATTTTTCCGACATCAAGGGGCAGGCCCAGGCAAAAAGGGCGCTTGAGATCGCTGCAAGCGGCGGCCACAATATTCTCATGATAGGCCCTCCGGGCTCAGGCAAGACGATGCTTGCCAGGAGGATACCGACGATCCTTCCCCGGCTGCACTATGAAGAGGCGATCGAGGCGACAAAGATCCACAGCATCGCGGGGCTTCTGATGTCCCGCGGGTCCCTGCTTTCTGAAAGGCCCTTCAGGGCTCCTCACCACACCATCTCCGATGCCGGCCTGATCGGCGGAGGACACGTTCCGAAACCCGGAGAGGTCAGCCTTGCCCACAGCGGCGTTCTGTTCCTTGACGAGTTTCCCGAGTTCAGGAGGAATGCCATCGACGCCCTTCGGCAGCCGCTTGAAGACGGACACGTAACGATCTCGAGGGTCACCCACGCCGTTACATTCCCTGCGCGGTTCATGCTTGTGGCAGCCATGAACCCCTGTCCCTGCGGTTATTTCGGGGACGCG
>JAKQBZ010000105.1 GCA_029559435.1 Deltaproteobacteria bacterium
GAGCTTCGTTGAGAGATAGCATCTTCATTTAGGGGCGACGTGAGCAATATTTTTTAGCGAGTTCACGAGTGAGAGGGGAGGCTCCACGAGCTTTGCTTGTGGAGGGGGCGACGTGAGCCCCGGGAAATGATATCCCGACACCACGCTCACATTAGGAGGTTTAGGCTATTTTCTTTGTTTTGAACATTTGAAATTTGAATTTTTATATTGTTTAGTGCTTCGAAATTAGGATTTAGGATTTTTCCAAGTTTATGTTCTGTTTACATATTGTATAATCATGTTTATATTTATTAACCTCGGCACGGGGTAGAAAACATTGGAGGTACATATGAAAGAAAAGGTTAGGGCGGCGATAGAGAAGGTAAGGCCTTTTTTGCAGAGGGATGGCGGGGATATCGAGCTTATTGATGTGCAGGACGGCATTGTTAAAGTAAGGCTGCAGGGCGCATGCGGAAGCTGCCCGATGAGCAAGATGACATTGAAGATGGGGGTAGAGAAACAGCTAAAAGAAGAGATACCTGAAGTAAAAGAGGTTATTGCCATATAGTGGTTGACAAACACCTCCGATTTACATAACATTGTTTGAAAATCATAAAGGAGGTGTTCCTATGGCGAAGTGCGGAGCCGCAAAAAAGACAGGAAAAAAGGCAGCACCGAAAAAGGAAAAGAAGACAAAGAAATAGGAGAGAGGGGGGTTTTTTTAACCCCCCTTTTTTGTTTATGGACGAGACGAAAAGGCTTTTTGTTATTGATGACGATAAGGCGACGCTTACAGTCCTGACAGAGTATTTTGAGCACTACGGGCTGAAGGTTTATCCATTTAAGGACCCGCCGGACCTTGAAAAGGAGCTCAAAGAAAAAGATCCCCGGGCGGTATTGCTCGACATCATGCTGCCCGGCATCTCAGGCGTTGAGATCCTGCAGAGAATAAAGAATATCAAGCCAGACATACCCGTTATCATGATGACAGGGTACACCAATGACGAAAGGCGCGTAGAATCCCTCCGGAAGGGCGCTTACACAATACTGACAAAGCCCTTTGAAAGCTTCGAAGAGGTTTATCACGTAGTGAACAATGCGATGGACCATTATATTGAATCCCTTAAGACGACCGAGCTCGCAAGGCGCGTGGAAGAGACGAAGAGGCTGGAAAAGATCAATATACAGGAGATAGATTTTTTAAAGAGCCTGCAGCATATGATAGGGGAGGCTGAAGATTCTGCATTTGTCCTCAAGAACGCCTACGCCCTTTTGAAGAGCTTTCTTAATTTCGAATATTTTGGCGCCCTTCTTACCTACGGGAACGAGGTGAATATCCAGATCTATCCAAAGGTCTCAAGCAACAGGAAGCTTGCCGAAGTCATTACGAACATCCTTTTGAGAAGGATGTCCCAGGGGGCCGTTAACGCAAAGTTGACCAGCGCCCAGGATGATTATCAGTCGCTCATGGTCGAACTGTCTACGACAAACACCGTATACGGGTTTGCCGGGCTGTTCCGGAGCACACCATTCCAGGCCCAGGAGGAGGCCACATTCAGCAAGTTTTGTTCACACATATCGGTCACGCTCGAAAAGATACGTTTGTTCCAGGAGATCAAAACCCTTTCGATCCACGACGGCCTGACGGGAATTTACAACCATACATATATCATTAACAAACTGAATGAAGAGATCGAAAGGGCAAAGAGGTACCATTCGGACCTTTCCGTGATGCTCTTCGACCTGGACAATTTTAAAGATGTGAACGACACATACGGCCACCTCGCGGGAGATTTTGTTCTGCAAAAGGTCGCCGAGCTCTTTACAAAAAGGTTGCGCACCATTGATATCGTCGGCCGGTACGGCGGGGAAGAGTTTCTCGTGATCCTTCCCGAGACTGACCTCGAAAGGGCTTATGTTGTGGGAGAGCGCTTGCGAACCGGGGTCGAACAGGAGCCATTCATCTACGAAGACCACCAGATAAAATTGACGGTCAGCGGCGGGATCGGCCTATACCAGCAAGGCCACATCGCCAATGACCTCATTAAGATCGCCGACAATAACCTCTACAAAGCAAAGAGGGAAGGGAAGAACAGGTTAGACTATGACTAAAGCAGATAAGGCAGTTCAGTTGACCCAGGAGCTTATCCGCATTGACACATCGAATCCTCCGGGCAACGAAGAAAGCGCCGTTCTGTTCCTTGAGGGTGTTCTTGGGGCGGAGGGGATAAAGACAGAGATTTATTCCCCTGTACCGAAGCGGGCCAATATCCTTGCCAGGATAAAAGGCAAAAACAAGGGGAGGCCGGTTGTCATTTTGAGCCACATCGACGTTGTCCCGGCCAAGCGCGAAGAGTGGACGGTGGACCCCTTTGGCGGGGAGCTGAAGGGCGGCTTCATTTATGGCAGGGGCGCCATCGATATGAAGGCGCAGACCATATGCCAGCTGCTCGCGTTCATGGACCTTTATAAAGCAGGGATAGAGCCTGCGCAGGACGTGATCTTTCTGGCTACCTGCGACGAAGAGGTCGGGGGCCAGAACGGCGTTGAGTTCATGCTCCGCAACGTCCCTGACCTGAAACACGCCTCGTTCGTTTTAAGCGAAGGAGGATCTATTGTCGAAGAG
>JAKQBZ010000118.1 GCA_029559435.1 Deltaproteobacteria bacterium
TGATCTCTTTTTCAATAAAGTCGCATTCGCCTATGGTGCCCTGGGTGAAGCACTCGTTATCATATTTCATTCCGTAGTTTTCAAACAGTTCCTCATACCATTGCTTCATGTTGTTGTATCCTTATTCACTATCGGCTATTCACTGCATTGACTATTATAGCTTGCACTCCCCGAAGTTCATGCAGCCTTTGAATGTGGTGTAGCGCTCCCTGATCTCTTCGTAGGCGAGCCTCTTGATCCTGTTGATGCTGAAGTCTTCCACGTTGAAGGAGGCCATCACGGTCCCCATAACTATCGCCTGCTTGATCGTCTCCGACGAGGCCTCGCCGATATTGGCGAGATAGCCCATGAATCCGCCGGCAAAGGTATCGCCGGCGCCGGTGGGATCGAAAACGTCTTCCAGTGGAAAGGCCGGCGCGAGAAAGATCTCATCCCTGTTCATCATAAAGACGCCGTATTCGCCTCGCTTCACCACAACGCAGGCCGGGCCCAGGTCGATGATCTTCCGGGCGCCCTTCACGAGGTTATGTTCTTTCGCTATCTCCCTCAGCTCTGCCTCGTTGATGACGAGCATGTGGACGCGCCTGATCACGTCCATGAGCCGGTCGTACTTGTGCTCAATCCAGAAATTCATCGTATCGAGGACGATAGCCGTCGGGGACCTTACCTGGTCGATCACGTGTGCCTGGAGGTCGGGGTCGATATTCGCGAGGAACAGGAAATCTGCATTCCGAAAGCCCTCGGGGACGCTGGGCCTGTAGGTCTCGATCACGTTGAGCTCGGTCTTGAGCGTGATGGCCTGGTTCAGGTCATAGCCGTACTTCCCCTCCCACCGGAACGTCCTGCCCTCGTCAACGGCAAGGCCCGACATATCGACGTTCCGCTCCTTCAGGAATTCTATCTCGCTGAGCTCGAAGTCCTTACCAACTGCGGCTACTATGCCCACGTCGGCAAAGAAGCTCGCCGCATTGGTAAAATGGAGCGCAGAGCCGCCGAGGACATTCTCCGCCTTGCCGAAGGGCGTCTCTATCGAATCGTATGCAACGGTGCCGGCAACAAGAAGCTTGATCATGTTCCCATTTCCCAGGAGGCGAGGTATCTCTTCTGCTCATCCGTCAGCTTGTCTATTGTGATCCCTGCCGATTTGAGTTTCAGCATGGCAACGTTCTTGTCGATCTCCTGCGGCACAGAATATACCTTCTTCTCAAGCTTCCTCCCCTTCTTCCACATGAACTCAGAGCAAAGCGACTGATTCGCGAAGCTCATGTCCATGACATCCGACGGATGGCCTTCCGCGCAGGCAAGGTTGACGAGCCTGCCTTCGCCCAGTAGGAATATCTTCCTGCCGTCGGCGAGGGTATATTCATCGATGTGCCCGCGGATCTTCCTCTTTTTCTTCTTCATCGCTTCCAGCGCCCCTATCTCTATCTCTACGTTGAAGTGGCCCGAGTTTGCCACGACTGCCCCGTCCTTCATCTTCCTGAAGTGCTCCTTCCTGATCACGTTGATATCGCCTGTAGTGGTAACGAAGATATCGCCGATTGGTGCGGCCTTTTCCATTGACATGACTTCGTAGCCGTCCATGTGCGCCTCGAGGGCCCTCAGCGGGTCGACCTCTGCAACGATCACGTGGGCTCCGAGCCCTTTTGCCCTCATGGAAACGCCCTTGCCGCACCAGCCGTATCCCGCGAGGACAAAGGTCGCGCCCGCGAAGAGGATATTGGTTGCCCGCAGGATGCCGTCGATCGTGCTCTGCCCGGTGCCATACCTGTTATCGAACATGTGCTTTGTCTGCGCGTCATTGACGGCGATAACGGGAAAACAGAGGACCCCCTCCTTTTCCATGCTCTTGAGGCGTATAACGCCGGTTGTCGTCTCCTCCATGGAGCCAAGCACACCGGCAACGAGCTTGCCCTTTTCTGGTGCCGTCAGCCTTTTCACCCATTTTTTTATCACCGGGTGGAGCGCGTCGTACCGCTCGAGGGCTATCATGTGGAGCGCCCCGACCAGGTCGGCGCCGTCGTCCATGGTAATGTTCGGCATAAACGAAAGCGCCTTCATTATGTGGGTGTAATACTGCTCATCGTTCTCCCCTTTTATAGAGAACGTGGGGATCTTCATGTATTTTACGATCGCCGCCGCGACGTCGTCCTGCGTTGAAAGCGGGTTGGACGCGCACAGCGCAACCTGGGCGCCGCCTTCCTTGAGCGTGCTCACGAGGTTTGCCGTTTCGGTGGTGACGTGGAGGCAGCACGCGATCCTCACCCCTTTCAGGGCCTTTTCTTTGGCGAACCTCTCCCTGATCTTTTTCAGGACAGGCATTCTCCGTCCTGCCCACTCGATCTTTTCCATGCCTTGCTCTGCAAGTTTTATGTCCCTGACATCATAATCCATTTTTCCCTCTCTTGGCTTATTAGCTATCAGCAGTCAGCTTTCAGCAGACCCGTAAAAACGAAGCAAAATCCTGTTTCATGGCGGATCGCTGATGGCTGAATGCTGGCTGCTGTATTTAGATTCCCGCTTTTTTCCTGATCTCTTCGACCATATCGAGGCGCTCCCAGGTAAATCCCGGTTCATTTCTTCCGAAATGCCCTCCGCACGCTGTCTGGTTATAGACAGGCTTCAGGAGGTCGAGCCTTTCTATGATCTTCCGTGGCCTCAGGTCAAAGACCTCGTCCACAATTGCAGCTATCCTGTCCGGCGGTATCTTCGATGTGCCCTGGGTGTCGACCATGACGGACACAGGTTTCGCCACGCCTATCGTGTAGGCGATCTGGATCTCCAGCTTTTTGGCAAGCCCTGCGGCAACGAGGTTCTTTGCTATGTAGCGTGCCATATAGGAGCTGCTTCTGTCTACCTTGGAAGGGTCTTTTCCGGAAAAGGCGCCGCCGCCGTGGCTGCTCATGCCGCCGTAGGTATCGACGATGATCTTCCTTCCGGTCATACCGCAGTCGCCTTTTGGCCCCCCTACAACGAACCTGCCCGTGGAGTTGATGAAGAACTTTGTGTTCTTGTCCATCATCTCCGGCGGTATCACCTTTTTAATGACCTCTTCTGTGACCCCCTCGCGAACAGCCTCTATCGTTACGTCCGGGTTGTGCTGGGCGGCTATGACGACAGCGTCAACACGCACCGGTTTGTTGTCTATGTATTCGACGGTGACCTGGCTTTTTCCGTCGGGGCGGAGAAAGCGAAGCGTATTGCTCTTCCTTGCCTCGGCAAGCCTTTTTATCAGCTTATGTGCGTACATGATCGGCATGGGCATGAATTCCGGTGTTTCATCGCAGGCATAGCCGAACATGATGCCCTGGTCTCCGGCGCCCTGCTCGTGTTCGCCGGACTCGTTGACTCCCATCGCGATATCGGGCGACTGCTCATCGATCGTGGTAAGCACCGCGCAGGTTTCCCAGTCGAAGCCCATTGAAGAATCGTTGTACCCAATCCCCTTCACGGTCTGCCTTACTATATCAGGTATATTGACATAGCTGCTTGTCGTGATCTCGCCGCCGACGAGCGCAAGCCCCGTAGTGACGTATGTTTCGCAGGCCACCCTTGCCTTTGTATCCTGCGCGATGATTGCATCCAGTACTGCGTCAGAGATCTGGTCCGCTACCTTGTCAGGATGCCCTTCGGCAACAGACTCTGAAGAAAAAAGATACCTTGTCATTCCCATTTTGCTTCCTCCTTATGTAAGCTATCAGCCATCAGCAACAAACATAAAAACCTGTTTATTTTACTGATTATTTACCTATAAAGCCATAATAAATATTTTTTCATGCCCCGGCTACTCATCGTAGCACTTAATAAAATCATTGGGAAATACCCGGGACATTGCGTTTCTCAAAAACTGCTCGCCCTCTTTTGCCGAGTCCTTTTTCATGATCTCTTCAACGAGCTCCCTGCAATGGCTCTGGTCAATGCCCCTGATTATTTTCTTTATCCTCGGGATTGAATAAGGGTTCATGCTGACCTCATCGAGCCCCAACCCCAGCATAATGGGAACATAGAGGGGCTCTCCGGCCATCTCCCCGCATAATGCTATCTCTATCTTGTTGGCATGTGCATCGTCAACGGCCCGCTTTATCATCTTCAGCACTGCCGGATGCAGCGGTTCATAAAGGTATGAAACGTACTCATTGACCCTGTCTATTGCAAGGGTATACTGAATGAGGTCATTGGTGCCGATGCTGAAGAAATCAACTTCCCCGGCAAGCTTGTCGCTGATCATGCACGCGGAGGGCACCTCGATCATGATGCCGATCTTTATATCCTTGTTGAAATGGGCCCGCTTACTGCTCAGCTCGGCCATGCATTCGGCAATGATCGCTTTTGTCTTCCTTACCTCCTCAATGCCGGAAACCATCGGGATAAGTATCCTCAGGGGCCCGTAAGCGCTTGCCCGCAAGATCCCCATGAGCTGGGTCTTGAATATAGAAAGCTCTTTGATGCACAAACGTATTGCCCTTAAGCCCATCGCAGGGTTCATTTCTTTCGGCATGTCAACGTCCGAGACGAACTTGTCGCCCCCTATATCGAGTGTTCGTATGGTGATATACTGCAGGGATTTATTTTCCGCGAGCTTCCTGTATATATGGTAATGGTCCATCTCTGTCGGGAGGGTCTTCCGTGAGAGGTAGATATACTCAGTCCTGTATAGCCCTATGCCCAGCGCGCCGTATTTTTCGACGATATCCACCTCGGCCAGCAGCTCTATGTTCGCCCCCACCTTCAGCCTGAAGCCGTCCTTTGTCTCCGGTTTCAGCCTGGCTATTCTGAGGAACTCCTTTCTCTGGTTTCTCAGGTGGACCTGCTTAGCAAGATAATCCTTCTGGACCTGCTTTGTGGGGTTGATGATGACGACCCCTTCATCCCCGTCGATGATGATCGTGTCGTTGTTTTTTATCAGGCTCGTAATATTCCCGACGCCTACCACGGCGGGTATTTCCAGTGCGCGCGCCACAATAGATGTATGCGAGGTCCTGCCGCCGACGTCGGTGACGAAGCCGGAGATACTGTTGAGGTTCAGCTGGATCGTATCGGCAGGTGAAAGGTCGTGGGCAATAATGATCGATTTGCCCTTCATGCTTTTCCTGTCAATGCCGGACTTTTTGCCCTTTACCATGATCCTCACGAGCCGTTCGTGGATATATTTGAGATCCTGCCCCCTTTCTCTCAGGTACGAATCCTCGATCTTGTCAAAACTTGTGAGGAATTTCGATATGACGATATCGAGCGCCCACTCTGCATTGATCTTTTCCCTTCTTATGACATCAACCACTTCATTGACAAAGAAGTCGTCCTGGATGATAAGCACGTGGGTATCGATGATAAAGGCGTGCTTCCTTACCTCGTCGTCCGGAATGGTTTCTTTGATGCTGTTAAGCTCTTCAATTGCCGTATGTACGGCAATTCTGAATTTGTGGGTTTCCCTCTCTACGTGTTCTTCCTTGATAGAGAGTTTATTGATGGGGATCCTTCCTCGTTCAAGGAGGTAGACCTTTCCTGTCGTTATGCCTGACGAGACCCCGGTTCCCTTGAGAACCTTATTGGTAAAAAGCTCTTCCGTCATTCTTCCTGGAACCCTTCGTCAATAAGGCCGCCAATCTCGCGGAACGCCGTTTCTTCGTCGTTGCCTTCAACCTTCAGCGTAACCCTGCTTCCCAGCGGGCAGGCGAGCATCAAAAGCCCCATAATACTTTTGCCGTTAACGATCATGCCGTCTTTTTCGACCATAACGTTTGCGTTAAACTCGGTGGCCTTTTTTACAAATGTTGCAGCTGCCCTTGCGTGGAGGCCAAGCCTGTTCCTGATGGTAAACATCCCCTCTAACATTACGCCCTACTCCTTTTTCCTTGCCTTCAGCACGTCCGTTGCAAGATAGATATTTTTCTGTCCGTACTGGGTAATGAACTCCGCGAGCTCATTGATGGATTTTCCTTCCCTGTATATGGTCAGTTTTATCAACATAGGGAGGTTCACCCCGGCAACAACTTCCACCTTGCCCTCTTCCAGAAAAGAGAGGCTGATGTTCGACGGCGTTCCCCCGAACATATCGGTAAGAATAATAACCCCGTCGCCGGCGCTTGTTTCCTTTATCGCAGATACGATTTTGCCTTTTATTACCTCAACGTCCTCGTCAGGGAAAATATCGACGTAGGCGAACTGCTTTTGCTTGCCGACGATCAGTTCTGTTGCCGCTACCATCTCACGCGCAAGATTAAAATGTGCTGCCACTACCAGTCCGATCATAAGAAACCTCCCTACCTGTCGATATCTCTGTGGATAGTGGATACGTTGTAGTTTAATGCAAACAATTTATCCGCAAGCTCGTGCACGATGAACACCGACCTGTGTTTCCCCCCGGTGCACCCGATACAGATCGTAAGGTAGCTTTTCCCCTCTCTCTCAAATAAAGGTATAAGGTACACCAAAAAATTATAAAGCAAAAGAGAATACTGGTCATACATTTCGCTGGATCTTATAAACTCTCCCACGTCTCTCTCGAGGCCCGTCTTCTCCCGCAACCCCTCAACGAAAAAGGGGTTTGGCAGAAACCGCACATCCAGAAGCATATCCGCTTCCGGCGGTATCCCATATGGATACCCGAAAGATATCAGGCTTATCTTCATCACCTGCTCTTCCTGGCTGTACTTTTTCAGGACAAAGCGCCTCAGATCGTGCTGGATGAGGTGCGTGCTGTCGATCACCTGGTCCGCCATATCCTTTATCCAGCTGACAAGGCCCCTCTCTTCTTGCAGTGCGTCCCGGACGTTGGAGGTGGCAAAAAGCGGATGAGACCTTCTTGTCTCTTTGTACCGCCTGAGAAGTACGTCCTCAGAGCTTTCGAGAAAGATGATCTCTGCCTGGTAGCTGTCTTTGATGTTTTTCAGAATGTCCTTCCCTTCGTCAAAAAATTCTCTTTCCCGAACATCGATCACAAATGCGCACTTCCTTGTCTTTTCGCCGGCGGCCCGGCATAGTTCGAGGAACTTCTGCAAGAGTATGAGCGGGAAGTTATCGACGCAGAAAAACCCAATGTCCTCAAGGGCCCTCAGGAATGTTGTTTTTCCCGAACCTGATATGCCGCTTACAACAACCACCTTCATGTTGTCGAGCCGCCCTCCATCGATCGCAGCATCCTTTTCTCGAGATCTGCCGCCGTATTCACGCCATGTGCCTTGAGTATGTGGTTCCGGCATGCAAGCTCAATGATAGCGGAGACATTTTTTCCGGAGCTGACGGGGATCCTTACCAGCGGCAGTTCCAGCCCAAGGAGGCTGTACCTTTCCTCCTTAAGCCCTATCCGCTCGCATCCCGTGCTGTTGTCCCAGTCGAAAAGCTCTATGGCGAGCTCTATCTTTTTCTCATCCCGTACGGCAGATACGCCAAAAAGCTTTTCTATATCGACGATGCCAACTCCCCGTATCTCCAGGAGGCTCTTTATCATTTCAGGCGATTCTCCATGGAGGGCCAATGCCCCGACCTTTTTCACGCAGACGGCGTCGTCAACAACAAGCCTGTGCCCCCGCATGATCAATTCGAGGGCGTTTTCGCTTTTCCCTATCCCCGGCCTGCCCATTATCAGTGCCCCGACCCCGAATATATCGAGCAGCACCCCGTGCACCGTTGTCGTGGGGGCGAGCCTTTCATCGAGCAATCTTGTTATCCTCTCGATGAACAGGGAGGTTGCAAGTTTTGTTCTTAAAAGAGGTATGCCTTCCTCGTCCGCCTTGATGAGAAAGTATTCCGGCACCTTCAGGTGCCTGGTAACAATAAAGCAGACAACATCGTTTTTGCAGAGATCCTTTATGATCTTTTTCCTTTTTATATCCGTTAGAGACCGCAGATATGAGATCTCTATGTTGCCGAGGATCTGGACCCGGTGAGGGTGAAGGTACACCATGTTGCCGGTAATAACAAGGCCGAGCTTCTGAATCCTCTGGTTGTAGATCTTTCTCGAGAGCCCCCGGGATCCTGCGATAACCTCCAGGCCCAACCCGTAAAGAGTGTCGTCTTTCAATTCCTGTACGGCTATCCCTTTCATCAATCCTTTCTCAATGGCCAGGATTTATAGGACATTAAATCTTTTCATCCTCCTCGAGAATGCTCGTATATAATTCGCGTACGTTTGTAAGTTTTATTATTTTTTTCCGCAACGACTGGTCGCGCAGGATCTTTGTGATCCGGGAGAGCACCTTAAGGTGAAGGCTTGCTGAGTCCTCCGGTGCGAGCACCAAAAAAAAGATATGAACAGGGGCCCTGTCGACGGCATCGAAGTCTACCCCGTTTTGCGACCTTCCAAAGGCGCACATAATATTGTTGATATTTTTCAGCTTACCGTGAGGAACGGCAACGCCATTGCCGATGCCGGTACTGCCAAGCTTTTCGCGATCCATCACCACGTTGACGACCGGCTCAACGTCTTTGACCAGGCGTGCATTCGCAAGGGCTTCAACAAGTTCCGTGATGATCTCTTTTTTTGTTTTTCCCCTGATGTCGGCAACGACACATTGTTCCTGAAGTATTTCTGCTATTTTCAAGGCCTCTTCCCTAATGTCTCGATCAAACCGTATTTCCCGTCCTTTCTCTTGTAGACGACGCAAACATTGTCCCTTTCGCCCTCGCGGAATATTATAAAGCTATCTCCCGAGGCCTGCAGCTGCATGACCGCCTCCTCAGGGTCCATGGGCTTTGCGTCGATTGTTTTTGTCACAATGATGCTCGATTCTTCGGACGCCTGAGGCGACAGGGCGTGTTTTGTTTTGCCTTCACGGTATTTTTTCGTTTTGTCCCTGAACTTTGTTAGCCGCCTCTCGAGCTTGTCAAGGATCTTGTCAACGGCAGCGTGCATATCGTCCATCACTTCATGGGCATTGAAGACAACCCCGTTCAATGTGAACATAACATCAATGCGGTGCCTGTATTTCCGTTCGAGTGAGAGGACAACATGGACATCAAGGGGCGTCTCTACGTATTTCTGTAGCCTTGTCATCTTTTCTTCCACATACTGCCTGATGTTTTCGTCGGTTTCGATGTGTCTAAAACTTATTGTGATATCCATAAGCCCTCCGCTTATAAAAATAAGGTTGGCGCATACCAACCCTCGTTCTTAGGTTAACAGATATAGATGGCCATGTCAATCCAATTCATTGAAAACATTAAACTATTAATAATGTCGTGAAAGGTGAAAAGTGAAAGGTGAAAGGTTAATACCTTTCTCGCCTCTCGCCTTCCGGGGCATTCTGCTTTCTGTTCTTCTCACCCTCTCGCCTTCTGCTCTCAGTCCCTGCTTAGTCCTGCTCCGTCCTGTCCCGTGAAGACGGTATGTTCAGGCCTTCGCGGTATTTTGCCACCGTTCTCCGCGCAATGTTAATGTTCTGTTTCGCCTTGAGATAATCCATTATTTCGCTGTCTGTTAAGGGGCTCTTCTTATCCTCATGCTTTACTATCTCCACGATCAGGTCCATTACAACGTTTGTCGAGAGAGGGCTATCCCCATCCTTGTCAATACCTGTGGGAAAAAAGAACTTCAGCTCGTAGAGGCCTTGGGGGCAGCTCATATACTTGTTTGTAGTTATGCGGCTTACCGTAGACTCGTGAACGCCGATGTCCTGGGCCACGTCTTTGAGGATAAGAGGCTTGAGCGACCGCAGGCCCTGTTCAAAAAATTCCCGCTGGAATTTCAGTATGCTCTCTGCCACGAGATACAGCGTCCGCTGCCGTTGCTGTATGCTTTTGATGAACCATTCGGCCTGATGCAGCTTGTTCTTTATATACTTCTTCGTATCGCCGGCAGTCTTTTTGTCCCTGCAAAGCCCCATGTAATACCTGTTAAGCCGGAGTTCCGGGAGGTCGTCGTCGTTCAACAATATTTCGAAACCATCTTCCTTCTTTATGACATATACATCGGGCACAATGTATGATGTGTATTCGTCGCTGTAATTCCTGCCCGGTTTTGGGTCAAAGCCTTTTATCTTTTCAAAGACCTTTTTGACCTCGTCCAGGGGGTAGCCTGTTGCCTTTGCGATGCCCTTTACATTATTGTGGTGGAAGAGTTCAAAATAGGAGGCCAGTATCTGTTCCAGCAGGGCGTCTTTTTCCCCAAGCGCTTCATACTGGATGAGGATGCACTCCTTCAGGTCCCTGGCGCCCACTCCTGATGGGTCAAACTTTTGAACCTTTTTCAGGACCTCCTCCAGGGATTCGGAAGAGAACCCCGATGATTTGGATATCTCGCTTATCGGATAGGCCAGGTAACCGTTGTCGTCTATGTTCTCTATTATCCATTCCACGACAAGCCGCTCGTTCTGGTCAAAATTTGCCAGGCCTGCCTGCCATCTCAGATAATCCCTCAAGTTGGAGGGTTTCTTTATAATGTTTTCATAATCCGGGTATTCTTTTTCCTCTCTATAGGAAAACTCCTCGGAAGGCGAGAACCGGTCAAGCAGCTCGGCGATCTCTTCCCCGTCGTCTTTAGTTTCCTGCGCCTGTTCTTCGGCCTGCTCTTCGCCAACCTCAAGGATGGGGTTCTCTTTGATTTCCTGTTCGATGGCCTCGACAAGCTCCAGCTTCGACAACTGAAGAAGTTTTATCGCCTGCTGGAGTTGTTGCGTCAGTATGGGTGATAGTTTCTGTGTCTGTTTAAGTTCCAACATCGATGTAAAATTCCTCTCCCAAATAAACCTCTCTCACTATTTTGTCCTGAGCCACGCTTTCCGGGGTCCCCTCGAGGAGCACCTTTCCGCTGTTTACCACATAGGCCCTGTCACAGATAGGCAGAGAGTCCCTCACGTTATGGTCAGAGAGGAGCACCCCGATACCACGTTTTTTCAGCCCGTTGACTATCTTTTTCAGATCTGACACCGAAATGGGATCGATACCGGAGAAAGGTTCGTCAAGGAGCATGAATCGCGGCGATGTCATGAGCGCCCTCGCTATCTCGAGCCTTCTCCGCTCCCCTCCCGAAAGAGAGTCCGCGTAGTTTCCTGACAAATGTTCAAGCTTGAAGACCTCGAGGAATTCCAGGACCTTGTGGTTGATCATTTCTTTGTCCATATCAAGGAATTCGAGCACCGATTTCAGATTATCCTGGACGCTCATCTTTTTGAACACCGAAGGTTCCTGCGGGAGATAGGTCAGCCCCTTTCTTGCCCTGAGAAACATCGGGAGATCTGTGATATCTTCTTCGTCAAGCACTATCCGGCCGCCGTCGGGCTTTATAAAGCCAATGATCATATAAAAGGTGGTGGTCTTGCCTGCGCCGTTGGGCCCGAACAGGCCGACGATCTCGCCGGTATTGATATGAATGGTTACCTCGTCGACAACGCGCCGTGCATTGTAGGATTTTGACAGGTCCCGGGCAAAGAGCTTTGCTGTTGCAGACATTATCTTTCCATCCTCATTTTCGGTTTTTGGATCGAGAACCTTCCGCTCGATACAGAGTATACGACCGATTCACCCACCATCTCCACATTATCCTTGAATATTCTCGGCGATTCGGTAAACACAACTTTATCCTCGCTAAAATAGTATACCGCCTTTTCGCTTTTCGCAATAGTCCCTTTTGAAATCAAACGTACCTTGCCCTTCGCGTCTATCCTCTCCGGGTCCTGGCCCTTGCTGAAAATATAGAGCTTATCACAGAGCATATTCATGTCCTGGCCCTTTAATACCACTTTTCCGTCAAGGACGTAAGTATTGTCTTTCAGGTTATAATAGAACGAGTCTGATTGAAAATGGAACTTTGCCTTTTCGCTATCTATATAACCCCTTACGTCCCTTTCAATTCTCACGGTTTCATCTTTCATATTCGCTACCAACCCGATGCCTGTCAGTGTCAGCTTTTTTCCTTTCACATCCACCGGGAACGCAGTCGATGTAATGTTGTTTTTGAAATCGAAGCTCATGGAAGGGCTTTTCAAGGTGTATTCGCCTTTGTAGAGAATGTCTACGTCCTCAACAACCCCTTTTTCCTTGTCGGTATCCATTGTCCCTTTTGTGCCTTTAAATGCAACGGTGACGCCTGCCTTCGGTTTGTATTGCCCTGCCAGATGCTCCAGCTGGACCTCGGGCTTATCGATAAATTTTTTTGCTGTTTTTGCCGTGATCTCCCAATCGATGATGCCCTCCCTCTCGCCAAAGTATCTCACGTCCTTAAAGAGGATGGCGCGCTTTTCTTCATTGAGGATGGGAGAAGCTATTCTTTCAGGCTTCTTGAGGAAAAAATAGAAAGCCAGCAAAAGGCTTAAAACAATAAATCCTGCGGCTATATAAATAATG
>JAKQBZ010000119.1 GCA_029559435.1 Deltaproteobacteria bacterium
GAGAAAAAAAGGAAGAGAGATGATCAAGGTGCTCGTAGTCGACGATTCTTTTGTTATGAGAAAGGTTATAACGAGGATACTTGAAAAGGACCCGCAGATAAAGGTTGCGGGAACAGCCGGCGACGGCAGGGACGCGCTCGAGAAGGTCGAGTCGCTGCAGCCCGACGTCATGACCCTTGACATAGAGATGCCCGTAATGAACGGCATAGATGTTTTAAAGCAGGTTATGGCAAAAAGGCCTATGCCGGTGATCATGATGAGCGCCCTCACAAAAGAAGGCGCCGACATTACGATAGAAGCGCTCAACCTGGGCGCCTGCGATTTTGTCACGAAAGACCTTTCGGGCTTCTCATCGCCGGCGGCGGGCATTGAGGGCGAGCTTATCAACAAAGTAAAAAATATGGCGAAGAACAAGACGAAATATCTGCTGAAGAGATTAGATGCACTGAAGAAGCCGGTCGCATTAAACTCTGACAAAAAGATCAGGCACGAGATCCTCTCTATCGGCGCTTCGACCGGTGGCCCTCCTGCGCTGCAGCACATACTGTCCAGCCTGCCGGGAGACTTCCCCATCCCGGTCGTGATCGCCCAGCATATGCCGAAGATATTCACGCAATCTTTCGCGCAAAGGCTGAACGCCCTTTCACGGCTGGAGGTGAAAGAGGCGGAGGACAAAGAGGTGCTCAAAGCGGGCGTAGCGCTGGTGGCGCCGGGAGATACCCACATAAGCCTGAGAAGAAGGGGAAGGGACGTGGTCGTGGAGTTTGTCGACGGCGCAAGGTTTATTTACAGGCCGTCGGTTGACCTTCTCATGTCAACTACCGCAGAGGCATATGAATCGCTGTCGATCGGGGTAATCCTCACGGGAATGGGGAGCGACGGGCTGGCAGGAATGAAAGAACTGAAATCAAAAAATGGCTACGTGATAGCGCAAAACGAAGAAACCTGCGTGGTGTACGGGATGCCAAAGGCGGTTATAAACGCGAACATCACCGACGCGGTGCTTCCTGTGGATAAAATACCGGAAGAGATCATGAGGGTGCTATGAACCAGACTGCAGAAGAATCGTCAAGGGGAAACACGATAGACCAGCAGGAGCTGTCCTATTTGGTCGGGCTGTTGAGAAGCGGCGATAATTACGAGAAAGAAAAGGTTGTGGAGACGCTGATATCAGCGCCCGGCAAGAAGACCGTTCAGTCGGTCGTGCCCTTGCTGTACGAAGATAATACGGGGGTCAGGATGGTGGCCCATGAGGTGTTGAGGAAAACGGGCTCGCATGACCTGGACAGCATTGTTGCCCTCCTTGAAGATAAAAATGAAGATATAAGGGTATACGCCTGCGAAATCCTGTCAAGCATAGGCGACAGCCGGGCACTTCCCTCGATCATAAGAAGAATATATGAGGATGAGGAAAACGTGAGGAATGCGGCCTGCATCGCCCTCGGGGAGTTCAGCGATGAACGGGCGGTGAGGGCGCTTCTGGACTCCTTGAAGGATGATGAGTGGATCGCTTTTTCAGCCGTCTTCAGCCTCGGGAAGATAGGCGATCCGGAAGCTGCAGGCCCGCTTTTTGAGCTTTTCAAAGATGGGCCCGAAGAATTGTCTGTTGCCGCCTGCGAGGTGCTCATTGACTTCAACGACACAAAGGTCCTTGATGAGATGTTCGAACAGATGAAGCAGTGGGATCACGAAAAGCGGGGGGCGTATCTGAAGGTTATCCTTGAGAAAGGCAATGAAGATACCTTCCATAGGCTGCAGGAAAAGATAGGTGATGAACTATTCGAGCATCTTCTGAAGGTTTTGAAGAGCGAGGATGCGAACTCCATCGAATTCCTCAGGATGCTGAGCAATTTCAGGAACAAGAAAGCCTGCGACGCAATGCTGAGGGTCCTCAGCGTTATGGACAGGGAGGCGGGGGAGTTCAATGAGGCCCTTGAGCTGTTTGTATCGCTCAAAGGCGTCTGGGAAGAATACGCAGAAGAATATATGGAAAACGCAGAGGAATACCTGCTGCCTTTTATACGTGCCTGCAGGGCAGCGCGCGTTCGCGTTGCAGAGCCTGTGCTGCTGAAGGTTTTTCGGTCATCTTCCGTTGATGTAAAAAGAGAGCTCATCGTCAGCCTGCCCGATATTGTTGATGGGAACGGAAGGTCGATCACTGTAGAGGGAATGAGAGACGTTGACGGACATATCAAAGGCGACTCAGCTATCGCTGCGGGGCTTATGGGGCTGAGCGACCTGAAGGGCGCAATCCTCGAGATTGCAAAAAAAGGGTTTATGGACGTGAGGATAAAGGCGCTGAAAGTATTGATAGCCTTTGACATGGAGGAGGCGAAGAAGGCCATAGATGATTTTGTTTATAACGGTACCAGCGACGACAAAAGGGTGTACCTTGCCAGCGCATGCCTCCTGAGCAGCGATATAAACCTGCCATTCACGGAACATCTGCTGCGCGACCCCGATGAAAGCGTGGTCAGGGGCGCCTTAGGCGTGTCAGGTAACTTTATAGACGATAAACGATATCTTGATTTTCTCGAGGCCTTTTTGACCGGTCCGGCCATCCCGCACGAGGTGCTGAAGATCATTAAAGAAAAAAGGCTGCGCCAGTTCAAGGACCGCCTGATCGATATCTTTATCGATAAGGACAAAAGTTTATGGACGCGTTACTATGCCCTTTCGGCGCTCGGAGCCTTTGAAGAGCCTTCGCTGTTTGACGTTTTCGCCCGCGGGCTCAATGAAGACAGCAGCCTTATAAAGATAGGATCTATAAAAGCGCTCGCGGACCTGAAGGATGAAAAGGCAACGGGCCTTCTGGCGCCGTTTCTCGATGACCCCGATGAAGACGTGAGGTCAGCGGCAGCCTTCGTATTAAATGAACGGGAAAATGCCAAGGAAATAAAATGATGATGACCAAAGAAGAGTTCGCGATGCTGAGAGATTTTGTCTACGAGAAGACAGGGATCTATTTTGCTGAAAACAAGATGTACCTTCTGGAGAGCAGGCTGACGAACCGCCTGCAGGATCTTGGCCTTAGCTCATATGAAGATTACTACTACAGCCTGAAGTTCGGCAGCGAAAAGACAAAAAACGAGATAGCAAACCTTTTCGACGTCGTGACGACAAATGAAACAAGCTTTTTCAGGAACCCTCCGCAGCTGGATGTTTTCAGAGCTATGATCAAGAAGGATTACTTCAATGGAAACATGCCCGGCGGCCCGATCAGGATCTGGAGCGCCGCGTGCTCGACAGGCGAAGAGCCGTACACGCTCGCCATCATTATCCTTGAGCTTGTTGAATCAGCAAAGAAGGCCATACCCTTTACGATATACGGTACGGATATCAGCTCGAAGGTGATCGAGTCGGCAAAGAAAGCTGTATTCAGCCAGTACAGCGTACGGAATACGGATGAAAGAACGGTAAAAAAGTATTTCGCGGGGGAGAATAACCTTTATGCGCTTAAGGAAGAGGTGAAAAAGTATGTCAAGATAGATTTCATGAACCTCATGGAGGAAAATGCGTACAAGATCTACAGGCAAATGGATTTTATATTCTGCAGGAATGTCCTCATATATTTCGATGAAAAAATGAAGAAAAAGGTTATCGATTGTCTGTATGAGTGCCTCAAGCCGAAAGGGATTCTGATCATAGGGCATGCCGAATCGCTGCACAACATATCGAGGGCGTTTAAACCACTGGTCTTTCCAGGGACCATAGCATATCAGAGAGGGTAGGGTATGAAAACAGTACTGATCATCGACGATTCGCCAACCATCAGAAAGCTCCTGGCCTATATTCTGAAAAAGAAAAATTATATCATCGCGGAAGCAGAGGACGGCATGGACGCAATGGAGAAGCTGAGCCACGTCCAGGTCGACCTTGTCATTGTAGATCTCAATATGCCCAATATGGACGGGATCGAATTTGTTAAGGGGCTCCGGGACAATTATTATTATATGGATACGCCCGTTATTATGCTTACCACGACAAAGGACGAGAAATTGAAGAAGGACGCCTTCGAGGCAGGCGTAAACATGTTCCTCAATAAACCCGTTCAGCCAGGGGTGCTGCTTTATAAGGTTGAAAGTTTCTTACAGGAGGGGGAAGACAATGGGAGATGATATCTTCAAAAATGACGAGATGCAGGAGATCATTGACGAGTTTGTTACTGAGTCCGGCGAGCTGATAGATAACGTCATACAGGATGTTGTCATAATTGAAAATAACCCCGATGAGGAGATGATAAACGGGATCTTCAGGGCTGTCCACACGATCAAAGGGACCTCCAGCTTTCTGGGCTTTAATGCCCTTTCGCAGCTCGCCCATAAGGCTGAAGACGTGATGGGCGTGATACGCAAGGGAGAGATGAAGCCGGATCAGGTGATCGCCGACGTTCTGCTGGAGGCCTTTGACCTTATCAAGCTTATGATAGAAGACATACGGACGAAATCACCCGGCGAGCGTGAGACAGGCGCCGTGATTGCCAAGCTTGAGGCCCTCCTTAATGATGACAGAAAAAAGATCGGCGAGATCCTTGTTGAAGAAAAGGTGATAACCAGGAACGAACGCGACGAGGTCCTGGAAAAGCAGAAACAGGATAAAGAAAAAAAATTCGGCGAGATCGTGGTCGAGGAAAAGCTGATCACAGAGGCGCAGCTGAATAATTTTCTGACGAAGCAGAAGGCAGTGAAAGAGGAACAGACCATAAGGATCGACGTGAGGAAGCTGGACGAGCTCATGAACCTTGTCGGCGAGCTTGTGCTCGGCAAAAACAGGCTTATCCTGCTGGACAGCCTGGCAAAGAAAGGATCTGAAGCAGAAGGCATGCTGGAAAACCTTACTGATGTGACCGGCTATATTGAAGGGATAACGAACGAGCTGCAGCTTTCCGTCATGAGGGCAAGGCTGGTTCCCATAGGAAAATTATTCAACAAGGTGCCGAGGCAGGTGAGGGACCTCTGCGGCGAATTCAAAAAAGAGATAGAATTGAAGGTTGAGGGAGAAAGCACGGAGCTGGACAGGTCGTTGATCGAGGCGCTCCAGGACCCTTTGGTGCATATTATAAGAAAC
>JAKQBZ010000125.1 GCA_029559435.1 Deltaproteobacteria bacterium
CTGTTCATCTCTATATTCTCCTCGCACATTATTCAGGACGGGATCATAAGGGTATTGAAGCTTATTACGACAGGGAGCATGATCCCATGAGGAGCACGTAATGCTAAAGATTCGATCGATCCTCGGATATATGTGGGCCGGCGCAGCGATCATTGTGGTATTTGCCACATTTCTGGGAAGCAGCATTTTCGGCCGCGCCCTTGTTGTGTCTTCAGGAGTAAAGATCTCCCCGTTGTATTCAGGGGGAGAGGTCGTGCGGTCTGTCGATCATGGCTCGTACAAAGCGCTTATCCACCGTCCCGTCTTCGACGCCCTCATCGGCGAGAGGAGCGAGGGCTTTATCCAGTTGAACTGGGAACCCCTTGCGGGCCTGCCGCCTGTCATTGAGGAATCGGTGGACTATAACGGAGACGGCAAGGAAGATTTCTCGGTTCGAATAGATACGAAGACCGGGAAAACCACGCTTACCCGCATCAATCCCCAGGTTGCATCAATTGAAGAATCCGTTAAACTGGATGATGGGTGGGTGGCCAGGGTGCAACTGAAGAAGGACTGATCAGGGCCGGAAGAACAGGATACAACCATTGCATAATAGGGAAACACAATATAAAGGGGTGAGGGGATGGCTTCTGCTTTTGTGCGTATGCCTCACAGTGCTTGACCCTTTCAGCGCCTTTATGACGCTCATCGCCGCAACCAACGCGGCGAAGCCTCACTTTGACCAGTACCCCGAACTGTTCCGGCTTGTGCTGATCGGCGGGATATGCAGCACCTTCCTCATAGTGTTCAGCATCTACGCAGGGCTGTCGCTTTGGAGGGTAGTTCCTAATGCGGTGACGACGGCGAAACGGTATTTTATCAGCGCGTTCATCTATGCGTTGTTTTCGATGTTCCTCCCGGTGATTGTGGGCGTTTCAGAAAAGACTTTCCCTGAATTTTCCCAGGGCGCCTCGATAAACAATGCGATCGTCATAGTGTACCTTGCCATCTGGTATCTCTACCTGATGCGGTCGAAAAGAGTGAAGGCAACCTATGGAACAGAGAACCTTGGCTCATAGCTCATAGCTCATAGCGAACCAGATGCTGGATACCGGATGCTCGATACTGGCGCAAACCACGTAGTGTGGGAAGATCCTTAGCCTGCGTCGCATTCGGCGTGGTCGTCCTGTTGACTTTTATTGTCGCGCCGCCGCGCGGTAACTTCCATTGACCCGTTGTAATGCTTTGAGCTGCGATAATCAACGACCTCGAACCCGGTCAGCGAAAGGGCCTTCATCAATGACCGGTAAGAAAAATAGTTCAGGTGCTCGCAGACCCTCCACATAGGATCCTTGTCTTTCATGATAAATGAAAAGGCGCTTTCAAAGTTCGGCGTTGAGATCCACAGGATGCCGCCGTCAACGAGCAGGCGATTCGCCTTTTCCAATGTCCCGAGAGGTTTTATCGTATGCTCAAGGACATCTCCGAGCATGAGGAGGTCAAAGGGATCATCTGCTGTAAAATCCATGAAGTCAACGGGGGACACGGCTATGTCAAGCCTGGCCGCCACGTTCTGCGCGTATGCCTTTCTGATCTCCACGCCGGTTATATCGAAAAGCATCTCCTTTGCCACAGAGGTAAGCTCGCCTGCCCCGACGCCCACTTCCAGCATCCTGTTGCCGTGGGAGAATCTTCTTAAGCGCGCCAGCGTATCCGAAAGCCCGGGAAGGAACTGCAGCCGGGGTGCGATGTGACTTTCAGGGGCCGTCGACGACAGCACTTTCTGCAGGTTATCAGGATAGCCGGCGGCAAAGATATGGTTGCATTGCCTGCATATGCGCCATATGCGTACAGGGTTGAAACCTTCCAGGAAGTCGTTGTTCGTACACATGTTGTACACTGAATGCATCTCTCCGGGAGCATTGCAGAGCGGGCACTGTGCCACTTCGGTCTCGCCTACCTTTGTGTACCGGTAGGTGTATACGTAGCCGGAGCGCTGCTCATCAACGAACCGCGCAGCCAAATCCGGTTCGAGCTCAAAGGCCTTCATATGGCATATATATGACTCCTCCGGGTTCTTCTTCCTGTTTTCGATCTCCCCAAGCCGGAAAAAGGCAAGCGCGCCCGTCTCGGGGAACTCCGTGAGCCGGAGGAATAGCTCCCTGGCTTCGTCATCCTCTCCGTCAGCAGCGAGCTGCTCTGCCTTTCTGAAAAGCTCAACCAATTCCATGGGATGCATTGTAGCAGAAAAATGATGATAAGTCACGGGGATCTCCTGTTGTTTCTATTGTTGTCGTGTTCTATAATATATTGAGGGTAACGCTAAAATGACGCTTACGGAGAGAAGAGGATAATAGGGCAAACGGGGCATTTGGGGAACATGCAGAATGGAAGACCGTAAAAAGACAAAAGAACAGCTCGTCGACGAACTTGCAGAGATGCGCAGGAGAATTGCCGGGCTGGAGCGATCGGAAACGAAGCTCAAACAGGCCGAGAGAGCGCTCAGCGAAAGCGATTCAAGGTTTCGCGCCCTTGCCGAGAACAGCATCGCTTCTATCTTCATTATCCAGGGGGAGAAGTACGTGTACATCAACCCTGCTTTTACCAGAATGACAGGGTATGATCTTGAAGACCTGTCGTCCATGAATTTCTGGGATCTCATCCATCCTGATATGCGCGACCTGGAAAGATCAAGGGGCATGGCACGTCAAAAGAAAGAGGATGTGCCTCCACGGTACGAGCTGAAGTTCATCACAAGATCCGGGAGGGAAAGTGTTGGGGACTTCGGGGCAACGTACACTGAATTTAACGGCAAGCCGGCCATATTAGCTTCGGTATTTGATATAACAGAGCACAAGAGGATAGAGGAGGCGTTACAAAAGAGCGAGGAGCGTTACCGCAGCATTGTCGAGAACGCCATCGAAGGGATATTCCAGACTACCCCCGACGGACGTTACGTGAGCGCAAACCCTGCCCTTGCCAGGATGTATGGATACGATTCCCCCCGGGAGCTTATCGATTCCATCGCCAACATAGAGACCGATCAGTACGTAAACCCTTTAGACCGCATTACGATGAAAATGCTTTACGAAAAATACGGTTACGTTGAGAAATATGAGACCCAGCTGTACCGTAAAGACAAAAGCCGAATATGGATCTCGATGAACGCCCGGGCAGTTCGCAATGCAGATGGGGCTGTGCTTTTCTATGAAGGTACGGCCGAAGATATCACAAGTAGAAAAAAGGCCGAAGAAGAAAAAAGGAGCCTTCAATCCCAGCTCCTCCAGGCACAGAAGATGGAAGCGATAGGAACATTGGCCGGAGGTGTTGCCCATGATTTCAACAACATCCTCACGGCGCTCATCGGCTACGGGAATCTCTTGCAGATGAATATTGAAAAGGATAACCCGCTGCGGGTATATGTTGACCAGATAATCGCCTCGTCAGAGAAGGCTGCCAACCTTATACAGAGCCTTCTGGCCTTCAGCAGGAAGCAGGTGATAGAGCTGAGGCCGTATAAGGTACGGACCATTATAACGGGGATAGAGAAGCTTTTGAAGAGGCTCCTCACCGAAGACATCGAGCTCAAAGTGACGCTCTCCGATAAAAAATCGACCATTATGGCAGACATCACACAGATGGACCAGGTATTGATGAACCTTGCCACAAACGCGCGGGATGCGATGCCCGGGGGCGGACGGCTTACCATCGAGGCGACCGAGGTAGAATTGGATGAGGCATTTATCGCCGCGCACGGCTACGGCCAGCCGGGCACGTATGCGCTTATCTCTGTTTCCGACACCGGCACCGGGATGGACGAAGCAACAAAAGAACGGATATTCAACCCTTTCTTTACTACCAAAGAGGTAGGGAAGGGGACCGGGCTTGGCCTTTCCACGGTATACGGCATTATCAAGCAGCATAACGGCTACATCGAAGTCGAAAGCGAGCCGGGCCGGGGAACCACCTTCCGCATCTATTTCCCCGTAGTACATGCAAAAGAACAGACAAAAGAATCCTTGCTGCTTACTACCAGGGGAGGGACGGAGACCATCCTCGTTGCAGAGGATAATTTGGCGGTAAGGAACCTTACCAGGGAAGTCCTCACCATGTCAGGATACAAAGTGATCGAGGCGGTCGACGGGGAGGACGCCGTTCAGAAATTTATCGAACACGGCGACGCGATAGCCGCCATGATCCTTGATGTGGTGATGCCGAAAAAGAACGGAAAAGAGGTTTACGAGGAGATAGGGAAAATAAGACCAGGCATCAAAGTTATTTTTACCAGCGGGTACACCGGGGACATTGTCCTTGATAAGGGGATCCGCGATGATATTGTCGATTTCATAAAAAAACCTCTCCTGCCGGACGAGCTCCTCCTGAAGGTAAGAGAAGTGCTGGACAGGTAGCGCTTACAGATACGTTTCAGGCTCTTTCCTTTTGCTGCAGTTCTTAAGCAGCTGTTCCGCCTTATGCAGTATTCGCGGATCTTCCATTATCCTTGCCCCGGTTGGACAGCTTTTGACGCACGCGCAGCACCTGATGCATACGCTCTGGTCGGTCGCGATCGTGCCTTCCAGGGTAATCGCTCCGGTTGGGCAGACCGAGATGCACTTTTCACATTTTATGCATATCATCTCTTGCGTAACGGGAGATATCTTCGGAAACGGCGGCGGTTCCTTGTAGGGAAAGCTCCCGGGCACCTGTATCGGGAGCATCTCGTCAAGCGGCTGCATATTCTTCATTTTCTCACGGATCATTTTCCCGAACTGGCCGGCCTTTCTCAGGTCTTCAGCATCAGGCCGCCCGGCGGCGATCGGCATAGCGCTGGTGGAAAGCGAGTGCTCCCCGATGAAGGCGCCGGCGGCGACGGGCCTGAACCCCATTCCCGAGGCAAGGTCCCTTAATTCCAGAAGGGCATCTTCGTACTCTCTGTTCCCGTATACGACAACGACGGCCGCAGGCGCGCCGTTTCCTTTGATCCTTCGCAGCCTGGAGATCGCGTCGGCCGGCAGGCGCCCTATGTACACCGGAGATCCTATGACGGCCAGCCCATCGTGCACTTCCACGATCTCCCGCATCCTTGCATCGGGCGGCGTCAGGTCGACGTGTTCAACCGCAGAGCACTGAAAGCCCTGCGCAATGCCCTCTACGATCTTTTTTGTCGTTTGGGTCGGTGAAAAGTAGATCAGTTTTAACGAGCTGATATCCATAATCGCCCTCATATTGAGATTTTTTTCACGCAGCAAGCTTGCTGATCTTATATCATGGATCGTGGATAATAACCAGAAGGCATGACGATCGACCGTTGCGCAAAAGCCGGCGGCAGCAGATAATAGGCAGGAGAATTTGAATTGACAATGCTGCAGGGCTTTTGTTAATGTTTCGTAACGTTTCATTATGCACAGAGATGCCCTATACGTCAAGCTGTTAGACAGCATAGCGGTCGGGATCTTTACTGTCAACCACAACTGGGAGATAACCTTTTTCAACAGCGAGGCGGAAAAGATAACCGGATACACGAAAGAAGAGGCAATCGGCTGTAAATGCTACGAGATCTTCAGGACAGGGCTCTGCCACGAGGGCTGCCATCTTAAACGTGCTATCAGATCGAAGACAAAGATCGTAAAAGTGAGAAATATAATTCTTACCAAAAGCAACAAAGAAACCCCGGTCGATATAACGGTCTCAATACTACGAGATGATAAAGGAAAAATAATCGGCGGCATCGAATCTTTCCTTGATGATTCTGTCCGGGTGTCGCTGGAAAAGGAGATATATAAGTCATATATGTTCGATGATATTGTCGGAAAAGATGAAAAGATCCTCAACCTTTTTGAGATCTTTTCTTGCCTGGCGCGAACAGACACACAGATCCTCATCGTCGGCGAGACGGGTACAGGCAAGGGCATCTTCGCTCGTGCGATACACAACATGAGCTCCAGGAATGATAAGCCTTTTGTGAAGGTGAACTGCGCTGCCTTGCCCGCCAACCTGATCGAATCAGAGCTGTTCGGCTACAAAAAGGGGGCATTTACCGACGCAAGAAACGATAAACCCGGCAGGTTCCAGTCGGCAGAGGGGGGAACGATCCTCCTTGACGAGATCGGCGACCTCCCCATTGAGTTGCAGGCGAAGCTTTTGCAGGTACTTGATGAAAAGATGTTTTACCCGCTGGGGTCCGCCAAACCCGTAAGGGTCGATGTAAGGATCATCGCGACAACGAATAAAGACCTGCAGCAAATGATGAAAAGCGGGTCGTTCAGGGAAGACCTGTACTATCGGCTGAATGTGGAAGAAATTAAAATTCCCCCTTTAAGGGAGAGGGCTATCGACGTACCCCTGCTCGCAGACCACTTTCTTCGCCAATATTCAAATAAATTGGAGAAGCATGTGCAAAGGGTTAGCCCGAGAGCCATGAAGATTTTGCTTAACCACCCCTATCCGGGTAACGTGAGGGAGCTGAAGCATATTATTGAGCATGCGGTCATAGTATGCAATGGCGATGAGATCAATATAGACGACCTGCCCCTTTCTATAAGGAAAAAGGTTTCTCATGTCCCTGCCCACAATGAGGAGGGTGAACTTCTCACTGTCCTGAGGAACAATGGGTGGAACCGTGGAAAGGCTGCGAAGGTATTAAAGATCAACAGGACCACCCTCTGGCGCAAGATGAAAAAGTATGGCCTTCGGCGAAAAAGTGTTGCATAAATGCAACATGTGTATGCAACACTATGCAGCAAATCCATCCAGTCCTCCTGCTTACCCAGTATTAACATATTGATATAATTAGTAATTCACCAACCGCGGAAAACGGCATGTAACTTGCAAATTTTTAAAGCTATTCTTATGAAATTTGCTGTCTGCTGCCTGAATGGAAGGGTATCCCCTCTGGTCAAGTATTCAAGTGAGGTCGTGGTGGTGTCGGTCGGCCGCAGGGGACAGAAGATAACCAAGAAGATCCCTGCCATTCCCCAGAAGCCGTCAGAGCTCATCGACTTGTTGAAAAGCATGAAAGTAAGCCTGCTGGTTTGCGGCGGTATAAAAGAGGAATGTCAGCAACTACTGAGAAACAATAACATCGAATTCATAGAAAATGTGATCGGCAATGTCGATGATGTGGTGAAAAGCTACCTGGATGGCAAACTTCATGCTGATGTCGTTATCCATTCACCATAGAACATCATGAAGGCTACGGGCAATTTCCGTAAAAGGGGATGCGATGCTTGGCAGGCTACAGCTGGTGGTTTCGGCTTAATACTAAAAAAAGGAGGAAGGTATGAGTGTGCTCTTGGGTACTGTGCAAAGATTCTGGGATTGGC
>JAKQBZ010000138.1 GCA_029559435.1 Deltaproteobacteria bacterium
TCCAGGACCTCATGTACCAGACATTGAGGCTCCAGGGAACAAAGACGGGCAGCGGGAATCAGGTGCCGACGGGAATACAGATAGGGCTTGGCGCCATGCTGTCATCGGTCCAGAAGATCTTCCAGCAGGGGGATTACCAGAAGACAGACAACGAGCTTGACATATCTATCGAGGGGAACGGTTTCTTCCAGATCACGCTCCCTTCAGGGGACAAGGCCTATACGCGTTCGGGCGCTATGAAAAGCGACTCAGAGGGGAAGCTGGTTACCGCGGATGGCTACCTGCTGGAGCCAAACATCACGATACCGCAAAAGACGCTCAACATTTCCATTGAAGCGGACGGCACCGTATCCGTTCTTGTCCAGGGCCAGTCGAGCCCGCAGCAGATCGGCAAGATCGAGCTTGCAACCTTCGCGAACCCAACGGGCTTAAGGGCGATCGGAAAAAATCTCTTTTCAGAGTCGGATGCGAGCGGCACCCCTACAACCGGAAAGCCGGGAGAGAACGGAATGGGGACGCTGCTCCAGGGATACCTGGAGATGTCAAATGTAAATATCATGCAGGAGATGATCAACCTTATCATAGGGCAGAGGGCTTACGAGGTGAACTCGAAGGCCATCCAGGCCGCCGATGAGATGCTCCAGATGGCAAACAACATAAGGAGATAACGTGAAGAGCAGCTGTCAGCTATCAGCTATCAGCTATCAGCGAAAAGCGGGGATCGGAGAACAGGGATCGGATAACCATGGGCGTACTCCCCTGAACCTGTTTTTCTTCTGCTGTCTGCTGATAGCTATATGCTGTTTGCTGTGTCCTGACTTTGCGTCCGCTCTCGACCGGTCTGTTGTTGAGGCAAGGCTTGCGCGGTTCGTGAAGCAGCTATACGGCGAGGACGATGATGTGCGGGTCAGGTTTAACCCCGTAACCATTTCACAGAACGAAAAGACGAAGATTAAAAATATCAGCTTTGTTGAGATGCCTGACGCGAACGGAGCGGGCATTTGTTCCCTTGAACTGGAGCAAAATGGCGGCAGGACGAGGAGCGTCCAGGTGCCATTTAAGGTATTCACAAAGAGGAAGATCTTTATGATGAGGCACCCGGGCAAGCAGGGAGATATTATAAGAAAAGGCGATATCTCCGCGAAAGAGATACACCTCACCGGCAGGAACAGCGAATACCCGGCGACCGCTGAAGATATAATCGGAAGGGTTTTAAAAAGGGATATTGCTGCCAATACGGTCATTACGAGACAGGTCCTCGAGGACCAGATCGCCTTGCAGAGAGGAGACCTTGTCAATATTGTTGTAGAGGGAAGGGGCCTGCTTGTAAGGACGAAAGGCAAGGCGATCGACAAGGGGAGGATAGGCGACACGGTAAGGGTCAAAAATGTCACCTCCGGCAGGGAGGTCATGGGCAAGGTCGCAAGCGGCGGCACCGTTGTAATCCAGTTTTAGGAGAGGCCATGAGCATATATAAAATCATTATTTGTGTTCCCGTCGTACTGGTCGTACTTACCGGATGCAATACGCTGCAGCAGTCGCGGATAAAAGACGAGCCCTTTGTGATAGAGGATACGCATAAATACGCGAAGCCCGCACCGGCAGACCTCAAGCCAGGAAGCATCTGGAAGGGCAACAACAGCAGCAACAGCCTTTTTGGAGATCAAAGGGCAAGCGGCATCGGCGATATTATAACCGTCAGGATCGTTGAGGTATCTCAGGCAACAGAAAAGGCAACGACAGATACAAAGAGAACGGGCGCGGTCCAGCTCGGTGTTCCCAACTTTTTCGGGCTGGAGACGAATAATATACCCTCGAGCATCAGCACGGACAAATTTGTCAAGGCAGATACAAAGAACGATTTTAAAGGCGAAGGCGAAACGACGCGGACCGGCTCTTTGAGCGCCACTATCACGGCAAGGGTGGTAGACGTTATGCCCAACGGCAACCTTGCAATTGAGGGGAAAAGAGAGATCAGCATAAACGAGGAAAAAAAGGAGATATTGTTCCAGGGGATCGTGAGGCAAAAGGATATTGCCTACGACAACTCAGTCCTTTCAACCCAGGTCGCAGACGCAAAGATCATCTATACGGGCATAGGTGTGATCGGCGAGAAGCAGGCTCCCGGATGGCTCGCGAGGATATTTGACCTTGTTTGGCCGTTTTAGCCATGCAGGGCATCCGGTGCAGGCATAATGGAAGGTGAAGACGATGAAAGGGATGGCGAAAACAGCTGAATACCTCATATGCAGACGGAAAAACGAAGGCATTCTGTACTTCCTGCTGTTTTTCCTGTGCTTCATGACGGCATTTTTCATCTTCTCCGCGAAGGAAGCGGATGCCGCCCGTATAAAGGAGCTTGGCTATATCAACGGCGTAAGGTCGAACCAGTTGATAGGGTACGGGCTGGTTGTTGGGCTGAACGGGACAGGGGACAAGTCGAATACCCTCTTTACGTTCCAATCTCTCGCCAACCTGCTTGACAAGATGGGCGTCAAGGTGGACCCGCGCTCCACGAAAGTGAATAACGTAGCAGCGGTAATGGTAACTGCCGACCTCCCTCCCTTTGCAAAGACCGGCAACAAGATCGATGCCGTGATCTCCTCGATAGGGGACGCAAAAAGCGTTGAGGGGGGCGTTCTTCTCCTCACGCAGCTAAAAGGGGCTGACGGCGAGGTCTACGGGATGGCCCAGGGCCCGATAGTGGTCGGAGGGTTTTCAGCCGGCGGGACAGGGGCGTCCATACAGAAGAACCACCCTACCGTAGGCAGGATCGTGAACGGGGTATCTATCGAGAAGGAGATCTCTTACGATCACCTGAAGACAGAAACGATCGTTGTCTCGTTGAAGACGCCAGATTTTACGAACGCGAGAAAGATCGTCGACCGCGTCAACGGTCTTTTTGCAGGCTCGGCGCACGCCAGGGACGGAGGGACGATAAACATCACTATCCCTGATGAGCTAAGGCCAAATCCCGTGAAATTTCTTTCTATACTTGAAGGCCTTGAGATCAGGCCTGATACTATTGCCAGGATAGTCGTTGATGAAAAGACAGGAACTGTGGTCATAGGCGAAAACGTAAGGATATCGACGGTTGCGATCTCCCACGGAAATATAAGCGTCCAGATAAAAGAGGACCAGAAGGTCAGCCAGCCGCTGCCGTTCTCGAGCGGCACAACGGTCGCTACGCCTGACACGCAGATGAAAGTCGAGGAAGAGAAGGGCCACTTCATGGTCATGGAAGGCGGCATCTCGATCAGGGAGCTGGTCAACGCATTGAACGCGATCGGCGTATCCACCAGGGATGTTATCATAATACTGCAGACGATAAAGGCGGCCGGCGCTTTGCATGCCGACCTGGAGGTAATTTAGAGGTATGGTGAAGGGGTGAGCGACGCATTGAAGGCAATAGCCGCAGACAGGCTGATCGTCAGCGATCCCGCAAAAGGGATTACAGGCCTGAAAGAGAAAATGAATAAAGAGGAAAAGGCAAAGGTTTGTGAGAATTTTGAGTCGTTTATGATATTCGTTATGCTGAAGAACCTTGAGAAGGTGGCACAGATTGAGAAAAAGGAATCCCCGGAGCAGGCTTACATGTCTTTCGCGTATGAGAAGGTAGGCGATTACCTCGCAAAGAAAGGGATAGGCATCAAGGAGATGCTGATGAGGTATGCCGACAGGGAAAATGCTAAAGTTTTTAAATGAAATGACGATAATCAGGGTACGTGAAAGAGGAGGTGCTCTATGAAGATAGAGAATGATAAGAAGTCGCTCTTGCTTGATAACCTTATTAACGCAGGCCAGGTAAAGCGCCAGAAAGACACAGGCATCGCAAAAAAGGGGAATGAAGAATCCCCTGACAGGGTAGAACTGTCCACGAGGAACCAAGAGGTAGAGAAACTGAAGGAAAGGGTGAAGGCGGCTCCGGCGATCAACCAGGAAAAGATAAATGCCATTAAGGATGCTATTAAAAATGAGACCTACAATATCAGAGGAGAGCTCGTGGCCAGGGATATCGTAAAAAGCAATATCCTTGACGAGATATTATGACATGGATGGCCGGATTGTGCTGGAAATAATGAAGAAAGAGATCAAAACCCTGAAGGATTTCCAGAGGATACTTCAGGGGGAAAGGGATGCCATCATCTCCTTTTCGCTGGAAGGCATCATACAGGAGAACAACAGGAAAGAGGAGCTGATCCGGCGGCTGGAATACCTGAAGGCTGAAAAAGAAAAGATCATATCGGCGTTTGACCAGGAAAGCCTGAAGCAAAGCGAGGCCTGGCGGTCGCTTTCGCGGGACATGGAGCGCACCATGGAAGAAGTGAGAATAGCAATGGAAAAGAACATGAAGCTCCTGTCTTTCTCGATAGACCATGTCCGGTCGTCGATAGAGCATATCGTCGGTTTTATCAACAGCACCGGCTATGGCAGGAAGATGGAGCAGATGCCGCTTCTGATATCAAAGGTAATGTAATGAGCATTTCGTCGATAATGAACATTGCCAAGAACGCCCTTTTTGCCGCCCAGACATCCATGCAGGTGACCTCTCACAACATATCCAATGTCAATACAAAGGGTTATGCAAGACAGGAGGCGGTCCTTGACGAGGCTACTCCCCTTCCGACAGAGATAGGGCTGCTCGGCAACGGTGTCGTGGCGAGCAGGATCATCAGGTATTATGACAAGTACCTTGAAAAGCAGATAATGAGCAAGAACATGGACCTCGAGCAACAGGGGGTCTATCAGAAATATTTTGAGAGGATCGAAGGCATCCTGAACGAAGATAACTCAAGGCTCACGGAAAATATCGTTGATTTTTTCAACGGGTGGCAGGAACTGTCCGTTGACCCTCAGAGCGTTGCCGTCCGGGAGGGCATCGTCGCCTCCGGCAAAAACCTTTCTTCCTCGATCCGCAACATCTATACGGCTTTGAAGAACCTGCAGATCGAACTGAACAGCGGGCTCAAAGAAGAGGTCTCGGAGATCAACGGGATCCTTTCATCGATTGCTTCGTTGAACGGCAGGATCTTCGAGGGTGGTATCGGCGGGAGCGAGGCAAACGATTATATCGACCAGAGGAACGAACTCCTAAAAGATCTCTCCGGCAAGATGGACGTTATAACATTTGAGGATCAGTACGGCAGGGCTACGGTACTGACCTCGAAGGGGAAGGCCCTTGTCGACGGGGAGAGATCCTGGCAGCTTGAGGTCGTGAAGAACGAAGATACGGGGTTCTGGAATGTGGCGTGGAAGGATACATCGGGAAATCTTACCGACATCACGGATTACATCAACGGGGGGAAGTTGAAAGGGCTCATACAGATGCGCGACGAATATGCCGTCGATTTTATCGGCGATGTCGATGATCTTGCCCAGGGCTTGATAGAAAATGTCAACAACATCCACGCTACCGGCGTTGATCTCTACGACGGCGACGGCATCTATTTTTTCCGGAATATCAACGGCGATTATGCAAAAGATATCGACCTCTCCGACGATATCAAGGCCGATTCCAAACACGTCTCGGCCTTCTCGGACCCGGCAACCCCGACCGATAATGACATCGCCCTGTCGATCGCCGCGCTCATTGATGAAAAGATCTTTGACGGCGGGAATTCTTCTGCCGTAAATTATACGGCGTCCCTTGTGAACAAGGTGGGCCAGCTGACAAAAGGCGCCGAGGACATGGCCCAGTACAGTACGGATACGATGGCGATCCTCAATAAGCAGCGCGAAGAGGTCTCCGGTGTATCCATCGATGAGGAGATGACAAGCCTCATAAAGTTCCAGTATGCCTACCAGGCAGCGGCAAGGCTCATCAATGTTGCCGATGAGATGTTCCAGAGCATCCTCGGGATCGTGCAATGAGAGTTACCGATAAACTGAGATTTGATATCTTTAAGAACAACCTCGCTGCCCTGAAAGAGCAGCTTGACAAGACCCAGAACATCATAGCGTCCGGTAAAAAGATCATGGCGCCCTCCGATGACCCTGTTATGGCATCGAGGAGCGTTGAGCTGGAGGCGCAAAAGAACCAGAACGATCAGTTCAGCAGAAACTTGGGGCAGCTTAAAACCTTGAGCAGCTTTTATGATACGTCCCTGACAAAGATCGAGGAGCTGCTGACGAGGGTCAAGGAGCTGACGGTCTCGCAGTCTTCAGACAACATGGATGCGTCCACGCGGCTTACCGCAAGCGAGGAGGTGAAGGGGATCATTGAGCAGCTTGTATCCATAGGGAACTCAAAGATAGGCAGCACATACATATTCGGCGGCCAGCGCGCTAACAGCGTTCCCTTCGCGCTCGACGCTGATTATAATGTTACCTACAGCGGTACCAGCGACGTGTCTTCCGTGTATGTCGATAATACCACCAGAGAGAACGCCGGCATCTCAGGGGAGAGGGTGTTCAACGCTGATACCGACATCTTTTCTTCGCTGAAGACGTTCAAGGAAGCCCTTGAAACAAATGACCGGTCAGGGATCCAGAGCGCAATGGACGATATCGACGAGGCGCTTTCTGCAACGGAGGACAACCTGGCCTATGTCGGAACATATATGAAGAGGATCGAGGACCTGCTTGCAGACAACGAGGTCAAGAGCAACAACCTCACGCAGACGGTATCGGGCATGGTCGAAACTGATATCACACAGGCGATAGCCGATTTTAATACCCTTACAACGACATACCAGGGCCTGCTCTACAGCATGGCGAGGGTACAGGAGCTGTCGATATTGAATTACCTTAAATAAGGGAATGAATGCTTGTCCTGTCCAGAAAGAAGAATGAAGGGATACTGATCAAAGGAAAAGACGGCGACATCCGGATCGTTGTCATCGAAGCAGACAAAGGGAAGATCCGGCTGGGGATAGAGGCGCCGAAGGGCTACACGATCCTGAGGGAGGAGCTCCTTTCCGAGATAGAGGCGGCAAACAGGGGTTCGGCCCTGCACGATCTTGAGAAAGTAAAGGGACTACTGGGTGGAAGCAATGGGTGACATCAGATTGAAAGGCAGAATAATCGGGTTTGAAGAGTATGAGAACTATCTTCTCCAGGATGCCTTTGGCGAATCGTCGCCTTTCCGCTTCCTTTCGTGCACCGATGCCCCGGTCTCTTTCGTGGTGGTAAACCCCTTTTTCATAGTCGAGGACTATACCTTTGAGATAGAGGACGCTGCGATGCGAAGCCTGAACCTCAGCGAAAGGTCCCTCGGGAGCATTGCGGTGATGTGCATCGTCAGGCCCGGTGAACAGGCGCTTGCCGTCAATCTCAGGTCTCCCCTTGTGATCAATACGGAAAGCGGTATTTTTGCCCAGACCGTTCTTCAGAACGAGGCCTACGGCGTTTCAGTCCCGTTTACGGCGAAACGGGCAGAGGAATAGCGTGCCAAAAGATCCTGCCATATCGGTGTGCATGATAGTCAAAGATGAAGAGAAAAGCCTCCCCCTGCTTCTCGAATCGGTCAAAGGGCTCGCCGACGAGATCATCATCGTTGACACGGGCTCTTCAGACAGGACGGTCGGGATAGCGGAGCGATCAGGCGCGAAGGTTTACAGGTTTGAATGGTGCGATGATTTCTCTGCTGCCCGCAACGAATCGATCCGGCACGCCACCGGAGATTATATTCTCTGGCTTGACGCAGACGACGTGCTGGAGAAAGAATATCACGGCGCCATTAAAGAGCATATAAAAAACAACTGCGGGAAGGCCGCATTCCTGAAGCTTGTCAATATTGAAAGCGACAACGTTTCAGAGGCCATCCAGCTCAGGATATTTCCTAACATCAAGGGGCTTCAATTTACCGGAAGGGTCCATGAGCAGATATCGATCGCCCTGAAGAAGAAGAACGTCCCGGTAGCCCTTTGCGATGCAAAGATAAAGCACTACGGGTATCAGGAAAAGGAGCTTCTCAGAAAAAAACTCGAACGGAATAAAAGGCTCCACGAGCTTGAGATCGAGGAAGACCCTGATAATTTCTATGCCCTTTTTTTCCTCGGGCGGACCCTTAAGGGGCTCGGGGAAAGGGAGCGTTCCCTGGCATGCCTGGAAAGGGTGATAGACCTCGGCGCCAGATACGACGACCCCGAGGTAATGGTCGTTGCCCTCCTCGACATGGCGGCCATACTGTGCGAGCTTGGCAGAGAGCAGGAAGCAGTCTCTCTCCTGTCGAAGCGCCTGTACATGTTCAATAGCTCCAGCCTCATCACGTTTACCCTGGGAGAGCTGTATTTTAAATTGAAAAGGTACGAGGAGTCGTACAACCTTCTCCTGCCTGTTCGAAAGGCGTCATTCAACAACGAGTTCGTCCCTGTCGATGTAAGAACAACGAGGCTGAACCTTTTCAGATATCTCGGCATATCGTCGCTTTTTACCCACGATTACCGGACGGCAGGGGAGTGCTTCAGAGAAGCGCTCGCCATTGATCAGGGGAATGACGAGATCTACCACTACCTGTCGCTTGCCATGGAGAAAGGCGGCGATATCGAAGGGGCCATCGAGTCATGCCGCAAAGGCCTCGAATGCTCCGGCGAGGACTCTTTCCTGCGGAAGCGGATATTTATCCTGAACATAAGGAGAGATGATCTTGAAGGTGCCCTCATGGAGCACGGAAAGCTCAACGGCCATGCCGGTGACATCGACGTGCTGGCAGGCATGTTCCTCATAGGATGCAGGAAGCTCAATATGGCGGCAATCAATGATTATTACCGCCTGATCCAGTCCGGGCTGTCAATGCTGCCGAAGGATTTTCCCGACGGCCTTGACGCGGTCAGGGAGCGGTTCGCTCTCCTTGAAGAATACCAGGCGCTGGATATCTTTGAATCCGCCATCTCCCACCTTCTTACGATCAGCGGATAATATTACATCTTTATACAACCGACGCTTAAGATTTTAAAGGACCTGCCGATAATTGGTTTATGGGATCGAAGGGAGGTGCAAAATATATTGTATCCCAAAAAAAAAGGCATGATGCCAAAAAAATAAAAAACATGGAGGTTCAATATGGCTTTTAGAATTGCAACAAACGTATCGGCATTAAACACACAGAGATGGCTGGGCGTGGCGAACGCCGGAATGGCAAAATCCCTCGAGAGGCTGTCAAGCGGCTACAAGATCAACAAGGCATCCGATGACGCGGCAGGCGTGGCTATTTCTACAAAAATGAACGCGAAGTATGTAAGCTTGGCAAAGGCGATCGACAACGGCAACCAGGGCCTTGCAATGCTGCAGACTGCTGAGGGCGGCATCGAGCAGATATCCAACATCCTGATAAGGCTCAAAGAGCTGGCAACGCAGTCTGCATCGAGCAACACGACAGACAGGACCGCACTCGACCAGGAAAGGACAAACCTCGAGGCAGAGATCACCAAGATTGCATCGAACACGAAATTCGGGTCCACGGCAGTCCTCGCCGGAGCGAACACGATCAATGGCTACGGCGCATCACTGTCAACTACATACGGCATTGAAGACGTCGACGTTTCAGGCGCTGCCCTCGCTGCGGCAACGAACTTCACACTCACCATCTCCGCGGGCGCAACAACGACCCTGAGCCTCTACAACGGTTCTACAACACAGACAGTTACCGTAACGAGACCGTCAGATATGGGCCAGGCTACGGCAAACTTCAGCACCTTAGGGGTTAAGGTAACGATCAACGCCAGCGTCGCCTCTGTTGCTTCTGCAAACGGCTTCTCGGTAAGCGTCGGCTCATCTTCATTCACCTACCAGGTCGGCGACGAGAACCAGACATACAACAGGATCAGCGCAAGCATCAAGAACTTCGCTTACAACTCCGCTGATGTCCTTAATCTGAGCGGCGACTTATCTTCGGCAGCCAATGCGCAGACCTACCTTGATACCGTTGATACTGCAATAGGCAACCTCACAACTGAAAGAGGCAAGCTCGGCGCCGCAATGAACCAGATCAGCTACCACGTGGCAAACCTCGAGTCCATGTACGAAAACACGAGGGCAGCGAATGCAACCATCAAGGATGCTGACTTTGCCCTGGAAATGTCCGAATTTACAAAGTTCCAGGTCATAAGCCAGTCAGGCATCGCAATGCTCGCACAGGCAAACCAGGTTCCACAGCTTGTGCTGTCACTATTGAAATAATGGACAACATCGCCCCCTCCCGGCCGGGAGGGGGCGATGCCCCATAGGGGCTGGCAATGGAGATAGGAGCTTTAAAAGAGGCGATCAGCCGGGCATTTGTTAAAGTCAGCCTTCCGGAAAAGAAGGTTGAGCTGAAAAGGCCCGTGGTTTCCAATATCAAAAAGCCGGAAGTGCGCCAGGAGCCGGCGAACGAAGAGATACGGAAGGCCATTGAGGAGATCACGAGGCAGCTTGGGGCGTCAAAACAGCTCAGGATGTATTATGACAACGACATAAAAAAGGTAGTCGTTTCGGTGATGGAAGAGGGCTCGCAAAGGGTCATCCGGCAAGTCCCTTCAGCTGAATTTTTAAGCTTTGTAAAGAAGTTTACCCAATACCTTGGCATGATATTTGAAAGGAATATATAAAGATGGCTGGAACTATTTCCATGGTGGGCCTTTCGAGCGATATCGACTGGACCCAGATCATAACCGATACGATCGATTCCCAGAAGACCCTTGCCCTGGCGTCATACAATAACCGCAAGAGCGAATACGAGGCGAAGCTGTCGGCGTGGCAATCCTTCAACACCTACCTTTCGGTCATTACGGGGCGGATCGAAGCAAGCGAGCTCGCCGACGACGCCGGGTATCAACTTTATTCGACAAGCCTTTACTCCTCTGATTCGTCTGTTGTCCCTGCCAACGTCATGAACATATCGCTGGGCACGGTAAGCGGCCCTGCCAATTACTACCTGGAGGTTACGGCCCTCGCAAAGGCTGAAAAGATAGCATCCGACGCGTTTGCCTCATACGACGCTGCCCTCGGGTTTTCCGGGGATATCGTAGTGAA
>JAKQBZ010000200.1 GCA_029559435.1 Deltaproteobacteria bacterium
GCGAAAGCTCGATGCTCTGGTACCGTGAACTTTCAAGGTCATCCCTGACACCCCCCGATATAGCCTTTCCGATAGTCTGGGCGTTCCTTTATGCTCTGATGGGATATTCTGCTTACAGAGTCGCGAACAGGGCAGGCGTCGGTGCTCTGATACCCTATTTTGTCCAGCTCGCGCTCAACCTTGCCTGGAGCTGGGCTTTTTTCTACTTTATGGAGACCACAGCAGGGCTGTTCGATCTGTTCCTTCTGGTCTTTGCCGTGCTTTGGACAGCCGCGGTCTTCATCAAGCACGACAAGCTTGCCGGGGCGCTTTTCATTCCATACATACTGTGGGGATGCTTTGCATTCTGGCTCAATCTATACATAGTCATACACAACTGACCGATGAATTTTTAAAAACCCATATTAAGGAGGTACGACGATGAAAGAGATCAAGATGTTCATGTTTGAAAGCTGTCCGCACTGTGCGAAGGCCAGGAAGATAATGTCATCGCTCCTTGAGTCCAACCCGGAATACAAAGAAATACCGCTTGTGATGATCGACGAAAAACTGCAGCCTGAAGTGGCGGACAAGTATGATTATTACTATGTGCCGTGTTTTTTTGTGGGAGGCGAAAAGGTATGTGAGGGAGCAGTGGACGAAGAGAAGGTGAAGGCCGTCTTTGAAAAAGCGGCTGAATGACAGACCCTGTCAGGAGCGGCAATAATGAGAGTCGACGATATCGAAATATTGAAACTGATAGGCAACACCCCGCTCTATAAACTAAAGACGGAGACGGGGGGCGCAGAGGTATGGATAAAGCTGGAGGGCTCGAATCCCGGAGGTTCCATTAAGGACAGAGCTGTATGGGGGATGCTGAAAAATGCCGAACTCAAGGGCCTGCTGAAGAGCGATACTGTGCTTGTCGAACCCACGAGCGGCAATACGGGCATAGGGCTTGCGCTGCTCGGAAGGGCAATGGGGCTCCGGGTCGTTCTCACGATGCCTGAATCCATGTCGATCGAAAGAAGGACGATACTCTCCTCCTTTGGTGCGGAGCTTATCCTCACTCCCGCGTCCAAAGGCATGCAGGGAGCCGTCGATGCAGCAAGCGAGTTCCTCTCGGGCGATCAAAACGCCCTTATGCTCGACCAGTTTTCAAACGAGGGCAATCCGTGGGCACACGAAATTACTACCGGGCCCGAGATTTTGTCCCAGATACCGGAGGGCAGAAGCATCGGGGCTTTTGTGGCCGGATTCGGAACTGGCGGAACCATAACCGGCGTTGGGAAGGTACTGAAGGGAAAGTTCCCCGATGTCAGGGTGATCGCGGTCGAACCGCTTTCCAGCCCTCTGCTCACTGAAGGAAGAGCAGGCTCCCACAGGATACAGGGGATAGGCGCAAATTTTGTGCCAAAGAATCTCGACAGGAGCGTGGTCACAGCCTATGAAAGGGCAAGTGACGAAGACGCACTCAGGACAGCAAAATGGCTCGCATCAGAAGAGGGCCTCTTCAGCGGGATATCGACCGGTGCAAACGTATGGGCGGCGCTGCAGGAGGCAAAAAAACTGCCGAAGGAGAGCATCGTGGTCACGGTCCAGCCCGACAGAGGAGACAAGTATCTGAGTATTTTTTCGGCATAGGAGTCAGGGACCGATCCACACTGCCGGGGAGGAATGAGATGTCAGGGTACGATAAGATTGAGATTATAAAAGATTCGAATGTCGCTGTGATAAGGCTGAATTCACCCGCGACGATGAACGCCCTTGAAAGCCTACTCTTTGAGGAACTCTGCGAGGCGACATCGGACGTTGAGCGGGACAGTTCAGTCAGGGCAGTGGTGCTTACAGGCACCGGGAGGGCCTTCTGTGCGGGCGGGGATCTTAAGAGGTTTTCGGAGGGGTTTGACGCAAACGAAGGCTATTTTTACATGAAAAGGTTCGCTCCCTGGGTAAGGCAGTTCGCTGAAATGCCAAAACCCACCATAGCTGCGGTAAACGGCTATGCCGTGGGGGCGGGCTTCTGTATCGCGCTCCACGCCGACATGATAGTCGCTTCCGACAACGCGAAGTTCGGGATGGCATTTGCAAACGTGGGACTGATCCCAGACCTTGGGGGACTTTATGCGCTTCCGAGGCTTGTAGGGCTCCAGAAGGCAAAGGAACTGGTCTTTACCGGACGAAACATCAGCGCACAAGAGGCGAAAGATATCGGGATAGTCAACATGACGTTCCCTGCCGAGAGCCTATATGAAGAGGCCATGAAGGTCGCGCAGAAGATCGCACAGGGACCTCCCATAGCCCACATGCTGGCAAAAGCGCTGATAAACAGATCGGACTCGATGACCCTGGACCAGCTGATGGAGCAGGAAGCCCTCCTCCAGGCACAGTGCATACAGACCGAGGATCACAAAAACGCGGTCGAAGCGTTCTTCAAAAAAGAAAAACCGGTGTTTAAGGGGCGGTAAAGGCGGCTGAGCAATGGC
>JAKQBZ010000159.1 GCA_029559435.1 Deltaproteobacteria bacterium
GGCTGAAAAGGTCAACCAGTCCGTGCTTGAATATCCCATTATAGGCACCGATGACGACCTGGACCGGCTGGTAAAAAAATACCGGCATTTCCTTATAACGATAGGACAGATCGGAAGCGCTGACTTAAGGATAGAAAAATATAAACATTTGAAGAAGCTGGGAGCAAGCTTTCCGGTGATCGTTTCACCGCGCGCCCACGTTTCCCGACACGGCGTTATCGGCGAAGGGACGATCATCATGCATAACGTTGTGGTGAACGCCGGAGCAAAGATAGGCAGGAACTGCATAATCAACACAGGCGCGATCATCGAGCACGACGCCGTCATCGGTGACCATTGCCACATCTCGACAGCGGCGGTCGTGAACGGCGGCACGATCATAGGCGAAAGGACGTTCCTGGGAAGCAACTGCAATACGAAGCAGTATATCGAGATAGGCGAAGGCTCGCTGATAAACAGCGGGATCAGCGTGCGAAGAAGCGTCCCGCCGGGCAAAAAGATCCTCCTTGAAAGATTAAAGCATTGACGAAAATTAAGCGGACATACATCATCGCTGAAGCGGGCGTGAACCACAACGGGAGCGTCGATATTGCGAAGAGAATGATCGACGCGGCGGTAAGGGCAGGGGCCGACGCGATCAAGTTCCAGACCTTTGTGCCGGAAGAGATAGCATGCGGAGATGCCCCAAAAGCGGAATATCAGAAGCGGACAACGGGAAGCAAAGGCTCGCAGCTCGATATGCTGAGAAGGCTCGCGCTCGACGACAACGCGCATCGAAGGCTTTTTGGATACTGCGGCAGGAAAGGGATAGCCTTCCTGTCAAGCCCCTTCGACATGCAGAGCGTCGACCTCCTCAACGGCCTCGGCATAAAGGTGTTCAAGATACCATCAGGGGAGATAACGAACCTTCCATACCTGCAAAAGGTCGGGGGCCTGAAAAAGAAGGTCATCATGTCAACGGGAATGGCCGTCATGGAAGAGATCGACAGGGCACTGAAGGCCCTTATCAAGGCAGGCACTACGAAGCGGAACATCACGCTGCTCCACTGCAACACGGAATACCCTACGCCCTTTGAAGACGTGAACCTCCTTGCGATGGTGGCAATGAAGAAGAGGTTCGGCGTGCAGGTGGGCTACTCCGATCACACGCCCGGGATAGAGGCGTCCGTGGCTGCCGTTGCCCTCGGCGCAGAGGTCATCGAGAAGCATTTCACCCTCGACAAAAAGATGAAAGGCCCTGACCACAAGGCATCCCTCGAGCCGAAGGAACTTGCAGCTATGGTCGCCGCCATAAGAAATATCGAGAAGTCCCTAGGCAACGGGATCAAAAGGCCCTCGCCCTCCGAGATCGGGAACAGGGCGATCGCTCGAAAGAGCATCGTAGCCTCCAGAGACATCAAAAAAGGCGAAGCGCTCTCTGAAGAGAACATCACCGCGAAACGCCCCGGCACAGGCCTCGATCCAATGATGTGGTACAAAGTGATCGGCAGGAAGGCAAGGCGGAATTTCAGGGCAGATGAGCAGATAGAAGTATGAAAAAGCCGAAGCGTAAGATCGCAGTTGTTACGGGGACGCGGGCGGAGTACGGCCTGCTGTACTGGATCATAAAGGGCATCCACGAAGACCGCGGGCTCGAGCTGCAGCTTATCGTCACCGGGATGCACCTGTCCGCCGAGTTCGGCAACACCGTCAAGGAGATCGAGAAGGACGGGTTCCCGATCGCAGACAGGGTGGAGATGCTCCTTTCCTCGGACTCGGGGGTGTCGACCGCCATCTCAATGGGCGTGGGAATGACCGGATTTGCAAGGGCATACGAGAGGCTGAGGCCGGACATCATCCTTGTCCTCGGGGACCGCTTCGAGATATTCTCCGCGGTCGCAGCCGCGGTGCCCCTGAGGATACCAGTGGCCCATATCCACGGCGGCGAGGCAACGGAAGGCGTCATGGACGAGCAGTTCCGCCATGCCATCACCAAGATGAGCTCGATCCATTTTCCCGCGACGAAGAGATACGCCGACAGGATCATCCAGATGGGGGAGAGGCCTGACAGGGTTTACTGCTTCGGAGCCCCGGGCCTGGATAATATAAACCGGCTGAATCTGCTGAGCAGGAAAGAGATCATCCGGGAGCTCGGCCTGCCTGAAAAAGGCAAAACAGGCGTTGTCACGTTCCACCCCGAGGTCGTTGATAATTTTCCCGTTGCATCACAGGTCGAGGAACTATTAAAAGCGCTCTCGGAAACAAGGGACATCTTCTGGGTGATCACCATGTCGAACGCAGATCCGGGCGGCAGGTCCATACAGTCCATGCTGGACAAGTTTGTCCTGGAAAACGGCGCAAGGGCAAAGATGTTCGCATCGCTTGGCCAGTTGAGATACCTCTCGCTCCTGAAATATGCCGACCTCATGGTGGGGAACTCATCGTCGGGCATCGTTGAGGCGCCTTCATTCAGGCTCCCTGTGGTGAATATCGGCGACAGGCAGGGCGGCAGGATACGCTCCGGGAACATCATTGACGTTCCTGTATGCAGAAAGAAGGATATTGTGAAGGCGATCCATAAGGCGATCGGCGATGATTTCAAAGGATCGTTGAAGGGGCTTAAGAACCCCTACGGGAAAGGCAATGCCAGCGAAAAGATCGTGAAGGCGCTGAAGACAATGGATCTAAGCGGCATAGTGAAGAAGCAATTCTACGAGATGCCTCGATGAAGGCAATGAGGGTGCAGCATGGACAAGATTAAACTGAAATCGCTTCTTGTTCCGCCGGATACGACCATTAAAAAGGCTATGCAGCGGCTCAGCGAGACATCGGAGAGGATACTCTTTGTTGTCGGCGAAAGGGAAGCCCTTCTTGGAACCGTCACCGACGGAGATATCCGGACAGGACTCATCAATGGGCTTAAATTCTCAGATATTATCGATCTGGTCATGAACCGCCAGTTTACTGCAGTTAAAGAAGGTACGCCCGATCTGAGGCAATACGTAAAGGCGCTTATGGTAGAGAACAAGATAGAGCAGATACCGGTGATCGACAATGACAATATAATAGTTGACGTCCTTCTCTGGATCGACATACTAGGAAAAGGGAAAGGGGTAAAACCAAAAAAGGTCTTTGAGAACCCTGTTGTTGTCATGACCGGCGGCAAAGGTACACGCATGGACCCGTTTACGCGTATACTTCCGAAACCGTTGATCCCTATAGGCAATAAGCCTGTTATCGAGCTCATTATGGAGAGCTTCTATAAATTTGGTTTTCACCGGTTTGTCTATTCTCTTAATTATAAGAAAGAATACATAAAGCTCTTTCTCAGGGAGACAAAACTTCCTTATGAGATCGACTGGATCGAGGAAGACGATTATTACGGCACTGCGGGCAGCCTCTTTCTTCTTAGGGACAATATTAAAGAGACATTCTTTGTGACGAACTGCGACTCGCTCCTGAGCATCGATTACGGCGACGTCCTGAGGTGGCACAGGTCCAACGGCGCTGCCATCACCATTGTCGGCTGTCATAACGAGATAAAGATCCCCTTTGGCGTTCTCCACTTGAGCAACGGCGTGCTCGAAGGGATCATCGAAAAACCGGTCCACGATACGATCATCAATACAGGCGTCTATGTTATGGAACCGGATACGCTGAAACATCTCGGCAGAAAAAAACATATGGACATGAACGAGCTCATCGAGAAAGTGTCCAAACGCAAAAAGGTCATCGTCTACCCCATATATGGGGGATGGATCGATATCGGCCAATGGGAAGAATACAAAAAAAGCGTTGAACAATTCGGAGGTCTGAACCTTTCATGAAGAACCGTTACACTACAGTCCATTACAACGAAGAATTACGGCCTTATACCTTATACCCGGAAAAGCTCTGCAACCACCTTGCCGATCATTATTTCAGGAGAAGATCGGGAAAGCTGCTGGATCTGTGCTGCGGCAGGGGAGAGCATATGGAGATCTTTCGAAAGATAGGCTTCGATGCCTACGGGATCGATATGGATACCGTCGCAAGGGACAAAGGGCTCAACGTAGCCGTCGCCAATATCGAGAACGAGCCTTTCCCTTTTGATGACAATTTTTTCGATGTGATCATGATGAAATCGGCCATTGAGCATATCCGCAATATCGACCACGTGATGAGCGAGGCCTACCGCGTGCTGAGGCCGGGAGGGTCTTTTCTCGCGACAACCTGCGACTGGAAAAAGAATTACAAGGTCTTCTATGATGACTACACGCACAAAACGCCATTTACCAAGGCGTCGATGGAGGACATGTTCAAGATGTTCGATTTCAGGAATTTCTTCGTTGAGCACTTCTACCACCTTCCTTTTACATGGAAAAATCCATTCTTTAAGGGCCTCACAAGGATTTTTGCCTTAATGCCGCTAAAGTACACCCAGACCACCGAATTGACAGAATTCAAAAAGCTGATCAGATTTTCAAAAGAGGTACAGCTCCTCGGCTATGCCGAAAAATAATTTGAAAGGTACTGCATGAAAGACAATAAAAGGCTTCGCATATACCTGGGCGATCTTGTCCACAACTTCCTCGGCGGAGGGTCCTATATGTTCCCTCTCAATATAGGGTTTCTGTCATCATACGCGAAAAAGGTTTTTGGGGACGAGGTCGACATAGAGCTGTATAAATATCCGGGAGAGCTCATAGAAAGATTGAAAAGCGATCCGCCGCATATCCTCGGCCTCAGCAATTATACGTGGAGCGCCAACCTGAACAACGAGATATCGAAGCTTGCAAAATCTCTTGACGGTAGGACCATGGTCGTGTGGGGCGGCCCGAACATCAATCAGACCGACGACGGTTACAGAGAATTTTTCAAGAGAAACCCGATGGTTGATTTTTACGTTATAAACGAAGGAGAGATAGGGTTTGCAAACCTGCTTGGGCGGTTCATTGAAAACAGCGCGGACGTTGAAAAGTGCAAAGGGGACCCGATAGACGGCTGCGTATTTTTCAATGGAGCACCTGTATGCGGAAGACGGCTAGAAAGGATAGAAGATCTTGACCATGTTCCATCACCGTACCTTACCGGCACGCTCGATAAGTTCTTTGATCGTGATCTGATCCCGATTATTGAGACGAACAGGGGCTGCCCTTTTACCTGTACCTTCTGTGCCCAGGGGCTTGTATCACAGCACAAGGTAAAACTGTTTGATATA
>JAKQBZ010000161.1 GCA_029559435.1 Deltaproteobacteria bacterium
CTGATGGCTGACAGCTTGGTTTTCACACTATCTTTGCCTTCAAGAGGTCGTGGATGTGAATAATGCCCACCGGCTGAGCATCTCCCTCCCTCGCCGTTACAAAGAGCGATGTGATGGAAAACTCCTCCATCACCTTCAGCGCATAAGCGGCAAGGGCATCTTTCTTTATCATCTTCGGCCTCCCGGTCATCACATCGGCAGCCTCTTTTGTCAATAAAAGCTTGTCGTGCTTTTCGATCGCCCTCCGGAGGTCGCCGTCTGTGATGACCCCGATCAGGTTTTCCTCCCCGTCATAGACGCCTGTCACGCCCAGTCTTTTTGATGTGATCTCAAGGATAACGTGCTTCATGCCGGCCGTTGTGTATACTTTCGGCATCGCCTCGCCCGTGTGCATAAGGTCTTCAACCTTCAAGAGCAGTTTCCTCCCCAGCGTACCGCCCGGGTGGAGCGAAGCAAAATCCTCTATTTTGAATATATTCTTCTCCATCAATGCGATGGCAAGGGCATCGCCGAGCGCGAGCGTTGCTGTAGTGCTCGACGTAGGGACCATATTGTACGGGCAGGCTTCGTCGACCCTGAAGTTAAGCACCACGTCCCCATGGGCAGCAACCGTAGAGCCTTCTTTGCTTGTAATGACGATCGTAGGTATGCCCATCCTTTTTACCCAGGGAAGGATCTTGATGATCTCTTCCGTTTCGCCGCTGTTGCTTACCGCGATGAGCACGTCCCCCTTCTGAAGCATTCCGAGGTCGCCGTGAAGAGAATCGGCAGGGTGCAGGAACAGCGCGGGGGTTCCCGTGCTGGAAAGCGTGGAGGCGATCTTTTTGCAGATAAGCCCTGATTTGCCCATTCCCGAGAGAACAACCCGCCCGGTACATCCATGGATTATATCGATTGCCCTGTCAAAGCTGTCGCCCAGCCCGTTCATCACCTGGATTATGGCTTCCGCCTCTTTTCTCAGAACTTCTTTGCCGATTTCTATAAAAGAGCTCACAGGGCTTCCTCGATCTTTTTTAATGTCTTTAGCATAAAGGGCAGATCGTTGAGCGGGATGGAGTTGTCCCCATCGCACAGGGCCTGCCCGGGGTTTATATGGACCTCCATGAAGATGCCGTCAGCCCCCACGGCGAGGGCCGCCTTTGCCAGCGGGAATACAAACTCCCTTTCCCCGCCAGAGCGGCCCGGCCCGGCCCCCGGCTTCTGTATGCTGTGGGTTGCGTCAAAGACCACCGGGTATCCAAATGTCTTCATGATCGGAATGGCCCTGAAATCGTTCACAAGGGTATTATAGCCGAAAGAGGTCCCCCTTTCAGTGACGATGATCCGGTTGTTGCCGGTAGATTCTACCTTGCGGATGGCGTGTTGCATGTCATGGGGCGACAGGAACTGCCCCTTCTTGATATTGACCGGTTTGCCGGTCTTCCCGCAGGCAACCAGCAGGTCTGTCTGCCTTGAAAGAAGCGCAGGCACCTGCAGGACGTCCACCACTTCCGCGGCGGCCCTGGCCTCTTCCGCTGAATGAACATCGGTAAGAACCGGTATCCCTGTTGATTGTTTTATCTCTGCGAGTATCTTCAGCCCCTCCGCAATACCCAGGCCCCTGAAGCTTTCGATGGATGTCCGGTTTGCCTTGTCGTAGGACGATTTAAAGATGAAAGGGATCCTGAGCTCTTCGGTAATACGGCAGAGCGCCTCTGCTGTTTTCAGGGTGATCTCCCTCCCCTCGATCACGCAAGGCCCCCCGATGAACACGAAGGGCTTTCCGCCGACGCTGACGTTATTTATGTTTATTTTTTTTTGCATTTGCGCTGCTTCCTTGTCTCTGCTTTAGGGATGCCTTGATGAAATCTCTGAACAGAGGGTGCGGCATAAAGGGTTTCGACTTGAATTCAGGGTGGAACTGGCATGCAAGGAACCACGGGTGGTTTTTGAACTCGATGATCTCAACGAGCTTGCCGTCAGGGGAGATCCCGGAGATGGCCATCCCGCATTTTTCAAGGCGGCTACGGTAGCCCATGTTGAATTCGTACCTGTGGCGGTGCCTCTCGCGGATCATCTCCTGGCCATAGGCCTTAAAGGCAAGGCTTCCCTGAGAGATATTGCATGGATATGCGCCGAGCCTCATGGTCCCGCCCTTGTCGGAGAACCTGTCTCTTTTCTGCACTTTGTTGTCCCTGTCTACCCATTCTTCGATGAGGTATATGATCGGATGGGGAGTGTTCTCGTCGAACTCGCAGCTGTGCGCGCCTTCGCACCCTGCCTTATGTCTTCCTATCTCAATGACGGCAAGCTGCATGCCCAGGCACAGCCCGAGGTAGGGGACCTTTTTTTCCCTGGCGAACCGTATTGCGTTGATCTTTCCCTCGATGCCCCTGTCGCCAAAACCTCCGGGCACAAGTATTCCGTCCACATCGTGGAGCGGCAAGAGAGACCCCTTCTCAAGGTCCTCGGAATCTATATACCGGATATTTACCTTGCAATTGTTGGCTATGCCTGCATGGACGAGGGCTTCATTGAGGCTCTTGTATGAATCTTTCAGCTTCACGTACTTCCCTACCAGGGCAATGTCGACCTGCCTTTTCGGGTTTTTGATGGTTTCGATAATGTTGTCCCATTGCGACAGGTCCGGCTTCTTTGCCCATATATTGAGAAGCTTTGTGATCTTCTCGTCGAGCCCTTCATTGTGAAACAGAAGGGGGACTTCATAGATTACCTCGACGTCCTTGGCCGTTATCACTGCGTCCTTTTCAACATTACAGAAAAGGGCGATCTTATCTTTTAATCCCTGCGAGAGGGGCCTTTCTGCCCGGCACAGGAGGATGTCCGGCTGGATACCGATCCTGCGTAGCTCGTTCACGCTGTGCTGCGTCGGCTTTGTCTTCATCTCGTCCGCTGCCCTTATAAAAGGGACGAGCGTAAGGTGGATGAAGAGAGAGTTCTCCTTGCCAAGGTCGTTCCTGAGCTGCCTGATGGCTTCTAAAAAAGGCAAGCCCTCAATATCGCCGACAGTGCCTCCGATCTCAACGAGAACGACATCAACGCCGTCGTCTACGTCAAGGATCCTTTTCTTGATCTCATCGGTTATGTGGGGGATTACCTGCACCGTGCCCCCCAGGTATTCTCCTTTCCTCTCCTTCGATAAAACGGCATCGTAGACCTGGCCTGTTGTGAAGTTGCATCGCTTTGACACTACAGCTTTCGTGAACCTTTCATAATGGCCAAGGTCAAGGTCCGTTTCTGCGCCGTCTTCTGTGACATATACCTCGCCGTGCTGAAAAGGGTTCATGGTGCCGGGATCCACGTTGATGTAAGGGTCAAGCTTTTTTATCATGATGTTGAGGCCCCTTGACTCGAGGAGGGCGCCGATTGACGCTGAAGCGAGGCCCTTCCCGAGCGAGGATACAACGCCGCCGGTCACAAATATGAATTTTTGTCTCATCGCGCCTGTCCTTTTAGAAAAAATCCTATCATCTCTTCCCCGCTCATTATTGCATCGCCTGATTGCTCGCTGTATCCCGATTGACAGCCTTCACGCCTGACATCTTTATCATACATAATAAAAGGTACCGGACAGGCGTAATGTGTTTTCATCGATATGGGCGTAGCGTGATCGGTAACAATGAGAAAGCGCGTGCCTCCGCTGCTTTTTTCATAGATCAGGCTTACCACCTCTCTGTCGATATTCTCGATCGCCCGTATCTTCTCCGCAACGTTTCCGTTGTGAGAGGCCTCATCAGGGGCCTCGATGTGGACATATACGATGTCGTGGTCCTCGAGGAGCTTAAGCGCTGTGGCTGCCTTTGCCTTATAATCAGTGTCCAGATAGCCCGTTGCCCCTTCAATATAGGGCGCGTCAAAGCCGGCGAGCCTGCTTATGCCTTTGATAAGATCGACGGCAGCTACCGTAGCGCCCCTGACCCCGTATAGGTCTTTGAAGGACGGAAAGCGCGCCTTCTTTCCCTGTCCCCAAAGCCAGACGCTGTTAGCAGGGCGCCTGCCTTCAGATTCCCTCCTCTTGTTCAGGGGATGGCTTGCGAGAAAGGCCTGCGCGCGCTCCATCAATCCCGTGAGCACGGCTGCCCCATCGCCGTCCGGAAGATATTCACCGATCTCTTTTTCTGTAATATCGTGCGGCGGCGTCGTTTTCATTGTCCATAAACCGCCTTTCCATATCATGATGTGGCGGTAGCTTACCCCCGGAAAAAAGACAAATTCGTCTCCTCCTATCTCGTTTTGCAGATCCTTAATGAGGACGTGCGCCTCCCCGGTTGTGATGTGGCCGCCGCTGTAGTCACCCATGAGGGTGCCGCCCGGGGCCTTTGCCAGGTGAACGAGATTGCACCTGAAGGCCACATCGTCATCGCCCATCTCGATCCCCATCCCGGAGGCCTCGATGGGGGCCCTGCCTGTGTAATATTTCGCAGGGTCATACCCGAATATGGACATGCAGGCGACATCGCTGCCCGGAGAAAACCCTTCCGGCACGGTGACCACCTTGCCGCAGAACCCTTCCCTGGCCATTCTGTCTATGTAAGGCTTGTTTGCCGCCATGAGGGGTGTTTTGCCTCCCAATTCCTCAAGTGGAAAATCTGCCATGCCGTCGCCGATAATCACCACGTATTTCATTTGCGAGACCCTTCGTGCAGATTGTAAGATAGATCGCCAGGGATACCCCGGAGCGAAGGCCTCTGGTGGCTGGCCCCTGATAGCTGACTGCCGACAGCCGCTTTCACAATCCCCCTTCCTCGATACGTATGTATACGCTGCCTCTACGTATAAAGGACAACCTGTCGATCGCTGCCGCTGCCTTCTTGAGATCGCGCTCGACCGCTTCATGGGTAAGCATTACTATGGGGACATATCCGGTCTCTTTTCTGCCTTTTTGGGTGACCGCAGAAATGCTGATTTTGTGCTGAGCCAGAATGCCGGAGATCTTCGACAGCACACCTGGCCTGTCCTGCGCAGTAAATCTCATGTAGTAAGGCACCGATGAATTTTCGCCTTTTTTCATCTTCTTGCCCCTTGCGTACACCGGTAATTTTACAAAATTATTTTTATTCTTGATCCTATGCGCCATATCTATGATATCGCTCACCACAGCGCTTCCTGTCGGCTCGCTCCCGGCGCCCCGCCCATAGAACAGGTTGGGGCCTACCTTGTCGCCTACAACATAAACGGCATTGTAGACACCGTGGACATTGCTCATCGGGTGTGTTAAAGGCAGCATCGCGGGTTCAACCCTGGCCTCAATAAGCCCCCCCTCGTCCTTTGCGACTGCAAGGAGCTTGATCCGGTAGCCGAATTCCTTCGCGGAATCTATATCTATCGGTTCAATATTGGAGATCCCTCCTTTGGTGATATCGGCCATCCTGATAGGGTAGGAAAAGGCCAGACGCACAAGGATCGAAAGCTTATGGGCCGCGTCGACGCCCTCGATATCGAAGGTAGGGTCCTTTTCGGCAAAACCCAACTGCTGGGCGTTGCGAAGGGCATCCTGGAAGGAGACCCCGTCATCGGTCATTTTCGTAAGTATATAGTTGCTTGTTCCATTCAGAATACCGAGCATATACGTTATCCGGTTCCCGATAAGGCCGTCCCGTATGGCCCTGATAACGGGGATCCCGCCGCACACGGATGCCTCAAAGCCAATCTCGCACTGGTTTTGCCCTGCGATCTCAAAGAGCTTGTCGCCCCGTTCAGCGAGCAGCGCCTTGTTGGCGGTAACGACCCATTTTTTCTTCCTCAGCGCCTGAACAATATAGTCGTAGGCAGGCCTGATGCCGCCTATCAGTTCCACGACGATGTCTATGCGTGTATCGTTCAGGATCTCAAGGGCGTTGCCCGTGATGAGGCTTCCGGCAATTTGTTTGCCCTTTATGTTTCGAGGGTCTATTTCGGCCACCCTGACAACCTCGATGCCTAATCCTGTCTTCTCTTTTATCAGGGATTTATGTTCAGTGAGGATCCTGTATGTTCCGGTACCTACCGTACCGAGACCTATAATGCCGACGCCAATCATTTACTTTTCGACGAATATAAAAGATTTTTGATCCCTTTGACCGCCTGTTTGATCCTGTGTTCGTTTTCTATAAGGGCAAACCGCACATAACCCTCCCCGTATTCACCGAAGCCGATTCCAGGAGAGGTTACCACCTTTGCTTTCTCCAGAAGGAGCTTTGCAAACTCCATGGAGCCCATAGGGGCAAATTGTTCAGGGATCTTTGCCCAGACAAACATCGTTGCCTTTGGTTTTTCTACCTCCCAGCCGTATCTGTAGAGCCCTTCACAGAGGGCATCTCTCCTTGCCTTGTATTTCTCGACGATTTCCGTTACATCGGCATCTCCCTCGTTGAGGGCTATGATAGAGGCTATCTGGATAGGTTGGAATACGCCGTAATCAAAATAACTCTTTATCCTGCCGAGGGCGTTGATCATCCTCTCGTTGCCGACGGCAAAGCCCACCCTCCACCCCGGCATGCTGTAGCTCTTGGAGAGGGAGAAGAATTCAACCCCGACATCTTTGGCGCCCTTGACCTGCAAAAAGCTCGGCGCCGTATATTCGTCAAAGACCAGATCGGCATATGCAAGATCGTGCACCACCATGAGGTTGTGCTCCTCGGCGAAGGCGACGACCTTTTCAAAAAAGTCTGTTTCCACGACCTCCGTTGTGGGGTTGTTGGGAAAGCTGATGATGAGCATGCGCGGCTGGGGCCAGGTTGTTTTAACGGCGATGTTCAGCCTTTCGAAAAATTCCTCTTTCGGCAGAATCGGTATGGTCCTCAGATCACCTCCGGCAATGACTACCGAATAAGAGTGGATCGGATAGGCAGGGTTGGGGACAATGACTACCTCCCCCTGGCTGACCGTCGCGAGAACAAGGTGTCCCAGCCCTTCCTTGGCTCCCATGGTCACCACGATCTCCGTCTCGGGGTCTACGTCGACGCCGTATTTTCTCTTGTACCAGTTGGCGATGGCCACCCTTAACTTTGTAATGCCTTTGGTAACCGAGTAGCGGTGGTTTCTGGGGTTTCTCGCCGCCTCCACGAGCTTTGAGACGATGTGCTTCGGGGTGGGGATGTCGGGGTTCCCCATGCCGAGATCGATAATGTCCTCGCCTTTTTTCCTCGCCTCGATCATCAGATCCCGAACGATCCCGAAGGCATAAGGCGGCAGCCTTGATATTCTATAAAAATCGTCCATTTAGCTGAACATTACCATATACGGCCCCTACAATCAATACTCTTCCTGCAAAATTATCGCTCCGGCAGCATCATGCATGCTGTCCGTAAAGGACTTCATTCCGGATATTCCATGAGGATGAGCATGGCGTCGGGGCATCCCCCGCAAACACGCCGTACAAAGACAGTGAATAGTCAATAGTGAAAAGTGGAAACATAAACCCGTAAGTCGTTAGGCGTAAGTCGTAAGGGGAAGAGCATAAAAGCTGAACGCCGAACGATTTTTTTACAAGAATTGCCTGGGGCAGTAATCCCCTCACGAGGTCTTAGTCAGTATCCAGTATCCAGTGACCAGCATCGATAATCCAGCATCAAGTATCCAGCATCCGGCAGCAGAGAAGTATCAGGATAGTTTGTACCCGAATTTCCGCAGAAGCTCTTTCCGCGCCTTTTTGTCCTTCTCCCGCTCTACGCCCTTGGGCCTTGAACCATCAACGACGCCAAGGATGCCCCTTCCCTGGTCCGTCTCTGCGACGATTACCTGAAGGGGATTGGCTGTGGCGCAGATGATGTGGCATACCTCCTGGCAGGCCTTCAGGGCATTTAGAACGTTGACGGGAAACCCATCCTTTAAGAATATGACGAACGTATGGCCGCAGGAGAGCGAAAAAGAGGCTTCGTACGCTAGCTTCATGAGCGGTTCATCATTTCCTTCATACCGCACAAGGCATGGCCCGCTTGCCTCGGAAAAGGCAATGCCGAACTTGAGCGATGGGGAGGATCCGACCAGTATCTCATAGACGTCCTCAACGGTCTTGACGAAATGGGACTGGCCGATAATGACGTTGAGCCCTTCGGGGATATCAACCTTTACCGTCTTCAATTCCATATTACCTCCTTTTATTAGCTGAGAGCTCATGACAGATCGTATATCGTATATCGAAATATAGAGTAAATTCAAAGCACAAATATTGAAGCACGAAACAAATTCAAATGTTCCAATATCAAAATAATTGCTTGAATAACCAAACACCAATAACCAAGCTCCGATTAATCACCAATACCCAATATTCAATGACCAAACAAAGACTTGCCGGTATCGTTCTCGTTTGGGTATTCGGTCATTGGTTATTGGGTATTAATTGGTGATTGATGTTTGGTTATTGCAGTTGCCATGAGCTATGAGCTATGAGCCGGCGTAAAGGGTTCGGGTTTCTGAAAGTCGGGCACGAAGAGCGGGGCGCTGTCAAGTTCCTGTATAAAAACATTTTCAAAGCCGTTATCCGATAAAAGCGCGATGAGCCTGTCGTATTCGCTTTGCCTGACCCTTCTTTGGAGGAGTGGGTAGGCATGAGCCTCGTGGAGCGGGCAGTACTGCGACATAAGGCTTATATAGGTGTCGGCGCCGAGGGCATCTCTGGTCCATCTGATAATATTCTCCGAACCCGCGAGGCCTCCGGGAAGAACGAGATGGCGCACAAGAAGTCCTTTCGCTGCGAGCCCTCCCTGGACCGTCAGGTTCCCGACCTGTCGTTTCATCTCCATAATGGCAAGCCGGGCGAAATGCGGATAACTTTGGCCGACCGGTGCGTCGGAGAGCCTTGCCGCGATCTTCGGGCTCCAGTATTTAAAGTCCGGGAGATAGACATCCACAAGCCCATCGAGCAGCTCGAGCGTTTCAACATTTTCGTAGGCGTTTGTGTTATAGACGAAAGGTATGCCGATCCCTTGTCGTTTTGCTTCGCTGACGGCAAGGGCGATAAGGGGGGCATAAGGCGTAGGGCTTACGAGGTTAATATTGTGGCAGCCTGCCCGTTGAAGCTGAAAGAATATCTCCGTGAGCTTTTTCGCCGGGAGCGCACTCCCGATCCCCTCACGGCTGATCTGGTAGTTCTGGCAAAAAAGGCATCGCAGATTGCAGGAGGAAAAGAATATGTTCCCGGAGCCATTTACCCCTGAGATCGGCGGCTCTTCCCCGTGGTGAGGCCCGTAGTGCGCTACGAGGATCTCATCCCCCACGCCGCAATACCCGCGCTCCCCCTTAAGCCTGTTCGCGCGGCACCTGCGAGGGCACAGCTCGCATCTCTCCAGAAGGCGTAATGGATCGGTCATGGGAACATATTATAATGAATTTCAAGGGTGATAGAAAGGAGTTTATAACACCTGCTTTACGTTCAGGTTGATGAATGTCCCTCCGCTTTCCTGCTTCAGGGCAGGGGACGCAACAATCTGTATATTG
>JAKQBZ010000167.1 GCA_029559435.1 Deltaproteobacteria bacterium
TCCAAGAAAAACGAGGCGGACCCTCTCATGGACTATCTCCTCAGCTTTAAGGACAGGATGGCAAAGGCGCAAAGCCTTCTTACCAATGACCAGCTCACGGCGTTCTTCTTCGCGACGCTCCCGGAAAGCCTCCCGATCGCCGTCATCACCAGGTTCATCAACTGGTTCTATGAATTCGGGATCCCTGTCGGCGGCGTTGTGGTAAACGGTCTTATCCAGCAAGACCAGGTTGCCAACGATTCACCGGAATTTGTTCTGAACAGGGTAAAAATGCAGAACGAACATATGGAGGAGATCTGGCAGATCTTCGGCGACAAGGTAAGGGCCGTGATACCGCTCTTCGAGACAGAGGTAAAAGGCGCCAAGATGGTAAACCGAATGGTGGACTATCTCTTTAAAACGTAAAAATCAGCCGACAGCAGACAGCTCTCAGCTTTCAGCTAAAACAATAAAAGGCTTTGGCTGTTAGCTGATGGCTGATAGCTGATAGCTATTAATCAATGCATGGCGGCATCTTCAAGGGGATGCCATCGTTGTCCCACCCTCTGAGCATGTAATAATCGTCTTTTAATTTCTCCAGGTCTTCGCGCGTAATAACGCTGCTCTTCGACCCGATAGGCTCTTCAAAGAAGCGCCTCGGCAGCGTATCGTCTGCCCTTGTTATCCCTTCCCGCATATTAAAGACACGCGTTGCGGTCTGGATATTCGACGCGATCCTCCTGAGTTGCTCCTTCGTGAGAACCATGCCCGTTGTCATCTCTACCATCTTCAGAAGCTCGCTCCACTGGTACAGATCACGATAGAACCTGCACATGATAAGCGCATCGTGAATGATCAACCTGTCCTCGTAGTCCAGGAACATCTCCGCCTTGCCTTCTATCTGGTCAGGGGGTATCATCCCCGAGGCCTCTGCCCTGAAAAAGGTGGAACGGATATGGCACCCTCCCCTGTCTGACGTAGCGTAGGCGAGCCCCATCCCCTTAAAGAACCTCGGATCATATCCGCCCGGCTCCATTCCCTTTACATGTATCGCACGATCATCGAGGCCCCACTGCCTTGCGGCATGGCGTATCCCTTCGGCCAGGACTGCCCCTATGCCCTCTTTCCGGGCAATTTTATAAAAAAGTGATGCGATGCATTCAGCGTCTCCGTAGTCAAGCCTCTCGGCGATCCTGCCCCTTAGCGACGCCTCGATGGCGAATGCCGCAAGGTTGCCCGCCGTTATGGTATCAATGCCGAGCCTGTCGCATATGTCGTTGAGATAGATGATCTCGCCGAGATCTTTGATAAGGCACAGCCCGCCGATGGCATATATCGTCTCGTACTCAGGGCCGTCGATAGTAAGCCCTTTGTATTTTCCCTCTGTTACCGTCGTCAACCTGCCGCAGGCAAGAAAGCATCTGCTGCACGCCCTCCGCTTCACTGAAAATTTTGTGTGAAGCGTTTCAGCGCTGATATCTTCCCAGCCTTCCATGACGCCTTCCGCCCAATACCGCGTCGGGAACGCCTCGAACTTGTTGATCGCGGAGACGAGGCCCGGCGTGCCGAACGTCTTATATCCCTGAGCGTAGGGATGGACCTTGCCTTTTTTTGTCCATTCTTTCCTGAAAGCATCAACGGCTTCTTTCTGCGCTGCTTCCCGCCTCTTCGTCCCGTGGAACGCAAGGCCTTTCACCTTCTTGGAGCCGAGCACCGCACCCACGCCTGTTCTCCCGGCACACCGCCAGTAGTCGTTCACTACCGATGCGAACCTCACAAGGTTTTCCGCAGCAGGCCCTATGACGAGCACCCCCGTGTCTTTTCTGCCCACCTTTTCCGTGATCAGGTCCTGCGCCCTGTATGAATCCGATCCCCACAAATCCGAGGCATCATGGAAGAAAACCGCTTCTTCGCCTATCTCAAGGAAGACAGGGCCTGGAGATGCGCCTTCGAGGATTATCGCATCATGGCCGGTCCTGCTGATCGGCTCCGTTACCCTGCCTCCTGAATAGGACTCGGCGAAGATACCGGTCAGGGGGGACTTCGTAAAGACGCCGTACCTGCTCGATCCCCAGATATTCGTATCGCTGATCGGGCCCAGGGCGATGACAAACGGATTTTCCGGTGAGAAGGGATCCATCCCTGGCCTGCATCTTTTCAGGAGCAGGTAAACACCGAGCCCCTTTCCTCCAAGATAGTTTTCAAAGACCTCATCGGGTATGGGTTCCGTATGGTACTTTTTATTTGCAAGATCGATGATCAGCGTTTTGTGAAAAAAA
>JAKQBZ010000202.1 GCA_029559435.1 Deltaproteobacteria bacterium
GCTACTGCAAGAAGCTCCACATCGAGGCCGCCACGCTGTCAAACCTCGTCAACAATCACGTGCTGCCGTACGCGTTCGAGTATCAGGGCGAGCTCGCCACCTCGATCGCGAACGCGGCGGACGTGCTCGGCGAAAAGGCGATTGAGCCGCAGAAGAAGCTCCTGGGAGACCTTACCGACCTCATCAACGGGCTGCTGGCCGCCGAAGAAAACCTCAAGGACGCGCTCGAAAAAGCGCACAGGGAGGGCGACGAGCTCAGGGAGGCGGAATACCTCTGCAACGAGGTCAAGCCCCTGATGGGCAGCATACGCGTCTTCTGCGACCGCCTTGAGACGCTCGTCCCGGACGAGATATGGGCGCTGCCGAAGTTCTGGGAGATGCTGTTCCTGAGCTGAATGGAACAGTGCGCCTGCGAAAGCCGCCCTTCCGGGCGGCTTTTCTTTTCCCAGCAACCGGGGAAACCGGAAAAAACGTTGACACACTGTCACTCTTTGATTATCATACATCCATTCCGTTGGTACGTGCGCGCCTGCGGCACATGAGAAAAATAAAAATAGACCTTGACTACATCACGCCAGGGGTCAGTTTCATCTACCCTCTTTTCACACATCGCGGGGAGAAGATTCTCGACGAGAGAGTGGCGCTTTCCAGCGAAATGATCGCGAAGATCCGGGAAAAGCACGGAAACATCGTCTACTACTCCGACGCCACCAGGAAGGCGGCCATTCCCGGCTACCGGATGAACATCGCCCTCAACACCAGCCGGGAAACCCTTGACGAAATCGGGAAGACCGAGCGCATCTCCCGCACGACGTTCAGGAACGTGGAAAAGGTGGTGGAAGACCTGCTCACCGACCTCTCGGCGCCGTTCCTTGATGTGATCGACCTTTTAAAGGACATGAAATCGCGCGATGAATACCTGTACAACCACTCGGTGAACGTGGGCATTCTCGCCGCGGCCTACGGGAAGCTGTCAGGAAAGTTTTCCGAGGAAGAGCTCAAGAACCTCACCACGGCGGCGTACCTGCACGACATCGGGCAGCGGAGGATCGACAGCAACATCCTCAACAGGGAGGGGCGGCTCGGCGAGCACGAGATGAGGAACATGCAGCGGCATCCGCAGCTCGGCTACGAAATGCTCAAAGGCCTGGAAAAGACAAATCCCGTGGTGCTGCAGGGGGTGCTGTTCCACCATGAGCGCTGCGACTGCGAAGGCTACTACGAGCTGCCGTACGAAAACCTGCCGCCCTACCCCAAAATAATCTCGATCTGCGACACCTTCGACGCCATGGCAACGAACAGGCCATACAGAAACGCCCTCGTAACGGGCGAGATCCTCGGCGAGATCGACCGCTGCAAGGGCGGCCAGTTTGATCCGGAAATAGCAGGCAGCTTTATCGGCATGCTGAAAGACGGCGAATATGACAGATACTGAAAGAAGAGAATATTTCAGGATCCACGACCGCTTGCCTGTCGAGTTCAGGAAGATAAGCGCCGACGAGTTTGCAAGGCTGCAGGATTTCATAAGGTACAACGCAACGCAGGTTACAGACAAGATCAATGAGTCCTATTTCCTGAAAGAGCGGACGATCCAGACAGAAAGCGACCAGACAAGCATCTTTATGGGCATAATCAACAAGAAGCTGGATATGATCGTAGACCTCCTTTACCAGGCCAGAAAGAGCGATACCCACCACAACAGGCTTGTTGATGTGGTCATAAGCGGTTCGGGCATCCAATTTGAGTCGGATGTCCCAATCAATGAGAATGACTACGTGGAGCTAAAGGTGGTGCTGCCTGTTTTCCCTTATCCGACCATTACGGCCCTCTGTAAGGCCATAAGGAGTTTGGCCTCAGAGAGAGGCGGCCTTCGCATGTATGATACGGCCATGAGATTCCTTGTCATCAATGAGAAAGACAGGGACCTGCTGATAAACTATGTTTTCCTGAAAGACAGGGAGCGCCTGAGGCTCTTAAAAGAAACGGCGAGTTGATGAACCATGGACATAGCAACCATCTTAGGGCTCATATTGGGGATCGGTTCTGTAATTGTCTCCTTTCTCATGGAGGGAGGCCATCTTTCCGCCCTGATCCAGATCCCTGCGATGCTGCTGGTCGTTGTAGGCACATTCGGCGCAGCTTCCATAACGACCTCTGTAAGGCAGCTTATTAACCTTCCAAACCTTATAAAGGTCGCCTTATTTGAGAAGAAGATGGACCCCCAGGAGCTCATAGAGCTCATCTTCGACCTTGCCCAAAAGGCAAGGAAGAACGGGCTCTTGAGCCTCGAAAAGGAGCTTGAGCAGATCGGCGAGCCCTTCCTCAGGAAGGCCGTACAGCTCGCCATCGATGGGTTCGAGACGAACAAGATCAGGGAGATCCTTGAAATAGAGATGGCCTATATAAGCGAGAGGCACAGGTCGGGAGCGGCATTTTTCAGCAAGCTTGGGGGGTTCTCGCCGACGCTGGGTATTATGGGAACCGTCCTCGGGCTGATACACGCCCTCGGGAGCATGCAGGACAGCTCCAATATGGCTTCGGCGATCGCCGGCGCGTTCATCGCTACACTCTGGGGCGTTGCGCTGGCAAACCTCATCTATCTGCCCATATCGGATAAATTGAAGAACAAGCATCAGGATGAGGCGCTCTATCTGGAGATCATAAGCGAAGGCGTGATATCCCTCGCAATGGG
>JAKQBZ010000181.1 GCA_029559435.1 Deltaproteobacteria bacterium
CCGTTCCGGGCAATGACCTGGCCCCCCCTCAGGTATTTATGCGAAAGATAGTCGAGGTGCACCTCAGCCACGGAACCGTCGCCGTACTTCATCAACGCTGAACAGATATCGTCTGTAGATATTTCAAGGTCGCTTACCCTGTTAATATATCCAACCACCTTCTCGGGACAACCTATCAACCATAGCGTATAATCTATATCGTGAGCGAGCTCCACATGGACGCCGCCTCCAAGCTCCTTTTTCGCGCTCGATGAGTCGCGGTAATCGATCCCCTTCCTCCAGTACGGGAGGTAGTAGCCTACATAGATCTTCGTTGTGTAGACCTTCCCGACGTTCGGCAGGAAATCTTTGATGAACCCTATGACCGGATGATGCCTCAGGTTAAATCCTATCTCATAAGAGGTGAACTTGCCCGATTCTATGACCCCCTGCATCCGCCTGGCCTGCTCAAGCTCATAAGCGGGAGGCTTTTCCAGGAGAAAGGGTATATTGTTGCCTACCAACCGCTCCACGTCGTCCAGGTGCCTTGTTGTCGGCGAACATATGATGGCGCCGTCAACACCCTTTTCATTTTTGAGCACATCTTCGAGGCTGTAATATTCCCTGAACCCCTCTTTGTTCATGTTGTTCCCGGAATGCCTGAGGAGGACGGCCTGATGACCCAGAGAAACCACGTTGGCAGCGTGCCTTTTGCCGATGGAGCCATATCCGATAACGAGGAATTTCATACCCTGCTTAGTTCGACCTCACGCTAAAAGCGCTTATCGGCTTCCCTTCGATCTTATCCCTGAGGCTCCCATCATCAAGGGATTGCTTCAGCATGGACATTACCTCGTCGTAGACCTTCAGGGTGCGGTCTATATGCTTCTTCCTGTGCGCGAAGCATATATGGTGGTAGCCAACAAAAAGGACCCCGCGCTTCACACATTCCTGCTGCACGAACGACCTGATCTCGTTGACGGTAAAGCCCTTGTAGTCAACCATTACAAAGTGCGTCATAGGGGGGAACCCCACGATGTTGACAAATTCATGGAGGTTGTGTTTATTGATTATTTTTCTTACTCCTCTTTTGAGGATATCCCCCATCTTCCAGTTCTGCTCTATGACCTTATCCCTCTCAAGTATCTCCAGGGTCTTCAGCGCCGCGTTGAGAGAGGCCTTCTCGGTTGCATAGGACCCTGAGAAGAAGCAGCTCTCGTCCTCGAACTGCTTCATGAGATGTTTCTTACCTGCAAGCGCGCTCAGCGGGAACCCGTTGGAAAGCCCTTTCGCGTAGACTGCCAGATCGGGCACAACGTTCAAATACTTCTGCGCCCCTCCTATATGGAGGCGGAAGCCGGTCTTCATCTCGTCGTAGATCAGCACAATATTATTCTTCTCGGTCAGCTCCCTTATCCTTTCAAGAAAACCCGGCTTTGGCTCGTAGTTGATCACCGGCTCCATGATCAGCGCGGCTATCTCGTTGCTCTGGGCGCTGATCGTCTTTTCTATTGCATCTATATCATTGTAGTCATGCGGCAGGATCCATTCCGCCATCACCTTGGGGACTCCCTTGTTCCGGGGCGTCGAAACGATGAACCAGTCATGGAAGCCGTGGTAGCCGCCGACGGTCATGATCTTAAGCTTCTGCGTGTAGTTCCTGGCAAGCCTTATTGCGCCTTCGCACACGTCCGAGCCGTTCTTGCAGAAGCGCACCATCTCGGCACAGGGGATGATCTCGATAAGCCTTTCTGCGAGCATGGACTCTTCAGGCGAAGAGACCGTGTAGACAAGCCCCTCGTCTATCCCCTTTTTTGCGGCCTTGTTCACCTCAGCGTTCGCATAGCCGAGGATGATCGGCCCCAGCGCCATCGAGTAGTCGATGAACTCGTTGCCGTCTACGTCATAGAGCATGCATCCCTTTGCCGATTGTATGTAAAGCGGCGAAGCGCCTATGACAAAGAGGTTCGGGTTTTTGCTGAACGTCGAGGTTCCCATCGGTATAACGTCCAGCGCCTTCTTATAGATCTCCATTGAGCGGTCAAATTTCATAATATCTCCTCTTAACTGAATTTATTTGAGCGAATAGATAGTCTCCTCTATCTCTTTAATGCCGAAGGGTATCGGGTTCTGCTCAAAGGCTGCCTTCAGCTGCATCGAGTTGT
>JAKQBZ010000183.1 GCA_029559435.1 Deltaproteobacteria bacterium
ATTCATCAAGGAGCTATTGCAACAGGGAGTTCCCCCGAAGGATATATTCTATGCCGCCCTTGACCACCCTTCTTTATCGGGTACGCCTATTTCAGAACATGTAAAGAACATAAGAAGGATGTTCATGCATGATCGCAAAAAGAGGCTCTACCTTTTTTTTGACGAGGTACAGGAAAGTCCGAAGTGGGAACTCGAGCTGAAATCTCTTTACGATATAGAGAACCTTAAAATATTCTGCACAGGATCAACGTCATCGCTCATAAAGTCGCAGGGAGGGAGGCTTACAGGCAGGCAGATTGTGGCAACAGTCTATCCGTTAAGTTTTCATGAATTTATTTTGTTCCACGGAGAGAAGCCGCCCCTGTCAGAAGACTACAAGCTTGAGAAGCTTGCCGAAGACTACCTTCTTATTGGAGGATACCCCGAGCACGTACTCAACCCGTCGAGCGAATACATGGTTAATCTCCTTGATGATATACTCATGCGGGACCTGATAAGGCTCTACCCGATCAAGCGGGCGGCAGTCCTTAAAGATCTTTTAAGGCTTATTGCATCGTCTGTGGGGTCAAGAATAAGCTTCAACAAGCTTGGCAACGTCCTCGGTCTCGCAGTTGATACTGTAAAGGATTACATATACTACCTGGATTCCGCTTTTCTCGTGAGCAGCATGGACAAATGGACCATGTCCAATACTGAGAGGATATACGCTCAGAAAAAGATATACTTCCAGGATACGGGTATCAAAACCTTACTTACCGGTACATCCGACATCGGCATGAAAGCAGAGAATGCCGTATACATGGAGATGCAAAGAAAGAAGATCCCCTGTGGATATTTTGCAGAAAGCGAACGAGAGGTTGATTTTGTGACAGGAAAGCAGGGCAGCCCATTGCCCATTGAAGTCAAGTATATATCAACCGTAGATTTAACGGATAAAAGGCTTTCAGGAATAAAACTTTTTCTGAGAAGATTCCCGAAAACCCGCAAAGTTCTCGTAGTCTCAAAAAACGTTGAAGCACATCAAACGCTTGACAAGACCGTTATAGATGTGGTGCCGCTCTGGAAATTTCTTCTATCTTCGGAACAGTATCTTGTATCCCGGTAAATAATCAGGAGATATTTACCGACGATGTGGTTGCCGCAACAATCCTGGACAGACCATTGCATCATCGCTATCCATTTTTCGGTATCAGGAAGCTTTGTCGCCAGATTTGGCATGTAATGCCTCCCCCTAGGCTTTGTCCCTGACGTCTTTGAGCGAGGTATATCCTTTCGCGTATTTGCTCAATGAGCCGGCAGCGCTTTCTACCGGAACCACCACGACCTTGTTGTCTATAACGTCGAACTCAACCACATCGCTTTTCAAAAATTCGCGGATGCGTTTCGGTATGGTAACCTGCCCTTTTCGTGTTATCTTCACGGTTCTCAGTTCCATAAACTCTCCTTACCCGAATAACATTCCTTACTGGTAGAGATAGTACTACTATTTGTCTCAATAATCGAGTCTTTCCAGGTTATGCAATTTCCCCTTTATCAAAATACGGTAATACAGGATAAATGGCAAGGACATCGCAACAAGCGGGAGGAAAAGGGAGACCTTCGCAGCAAACAAAGCCTTCGCAAAAAGGATTGCCTTCGCAAACCTGTATTTCCCATGAGATCTCCGTCATAGGCGAGTTCCACGGCTACCGGTTCAACAACGGCAACTTCGCGGTCCTGAAAGCCAAAATTATTAGCGTCAACCCCAACGGCGCAAACGGCATGCTCCCCGTGGAAGGGAAGATGATAACCATCGTCGGCACGTTTCCCGACAACATCTTCTACAATGGCGCGAGGTATCTCTTCTCCGGCAGATGGGAATCGTCAAGGTACGGCTACCAGCTGAGGGCGAAGGGCCTGTCGCCCATCGAACCGGAAAAGGAATCCGAGATCCTCCGTTTCCTCTCCTCGGGGATCATCAGGGGGATAGGCCCCGTAACGGCGTCAAGGCTCGTGGAACACTTCGGCAGGAAGACCCTGGACATCCTCGACAACAACCCGCAGGCGATCCTTGGAGTGAAGGGCATCGGCGGGAAGACCGCCGGGAAGATCATCGCCTCCTGGAAAGAGCAGAGAGAGACCGCGAGGCTCCTCACCGTGTTGTGTTCTTACGGCCTCACCGTCCTCGCCTCAAAGAAAGCCTTGATGCGGTTCGGGGCGGACGCCCTTGGGCTTGTCAGGGAAAACCCCTACATCCTCACAGAGATCAGGGGGGTCGGTTTCCTCCGCGCCGACGCCATCGCGGAACAGATCGGTTTCAAAAAAGACGATCCCAGGAGGATCACCGCCGGCATCTTCTACTGCATGGAGGAGGCGACCTGGCGCGAAGGCCACCTGTACCTCCCGAGGGAGGAGCTCACG
>JAKQBZ010000196.1 GCA_029559435.1 Deltaproteobacteria bacterium
AGACCGGAATACCTTTTGTGTATACCACCAGCATCGACGACCTTTACCTCAAGATCATCAACGGCACAGGGAGGAGGATCATCGATGTTACCGGGCACCTTGATTTTCAGGAAAAGATCGCCGAAAAGGCCCCTGCGATAGAAAAGGTCATCGTTTTGCCGGCGGGGGCGCGCGACGAGAAGATGAAGAATTACCTGAACAGGTTCAAGGACAGGAACAATATCACAGGCGTGATCTTTACAAAGCTTGACGAAGAGGACTCCCTCGGCCATCTCTGCCATAACCTGATCGATCTAAGCCAGCCTCTTTGCTCTGTAACGACGGGACTTCGTCTCGAGGATATTGTCATACCGGACACCGAAATGCTGGGAAAACTATTTATAGAGGGCAGCCAATGGAAAAGAGAAGAAAGCGCATTATTGCAGTAACGAGCGGAAAGGGCGGGGTTGGAAAGTCGTCGATTGTTTCAAACCTGGCCTACCTGCTGGGCAGCATGAAAGAGCTCACGTTTATACTCGACGCCGACCTTTCCCTGGGGAATATCGATATCATGTTCGGCGTGATCCCGAAATACAACATAAAAGACCTGATCAAAGAAGGAAAAAATATTGAGGAGATAGTGGTTGAGGGCCCCTGCGGCATAAAGATCATCCCCGCGACATCGGGGATATGCGAATTTTCCGACCTGAGCGCTGAAGAGGAAAAGATACTCTTTTCTTCCCTGCAGGAGCTGCCGGAATATGATTTCCTCATTGTCGATACCTCTGCAGGGATCTCGTCGAACGTCATTTCCTTTAACGCCATGAGCGAGGATGTTTTCGTTGTCGTCACCCCTGATCCTTCCAGCATCACCGACTCCTATGCCGTCATCAAAGTGCTGGAAAAAAAGACAGGGAGAAAAAGATTCAATATCGTCGTCAACATGGTGAAGGATGAAGAAGAAGCGCTGGAGATCTTCCGGAAGCTTATCAGCGTATCCGACAGGTTTCTGGACGTCTCCCTCAGCTATTTCGGCTACATCCCCCTTGACGTGAATATCAATCAGGCAATAAAGAAGCAGAAGCTGTGGGTCGAACATTTCCCCGAGACAATGGCCACAAAGGCCCTTTCTCAAATATGTGACAGGCTGGTATCGTAGACAATGTGGAAAAGGGCATACGCACGAACAATGACGGAAAAAGAGAAGACGATAGAGGAGTTCATTCCTATCATCAAGCATCTCGCCTATAAGGTCTCAAAAAGATTTGAAGACGACAATGTCATTGACGACCTCATCTCCGCAGGCATTGTCGGCCTCCTTGAAACGATGGAAAAGTTCGATGCGAGCAAGGGGATCAAGCTGAACACCTTTGCCTACCTGAGGATCCGCGGCGCGATGATAGACGAACTAAGATCGCGGGATTGGTTTCCAAGGAGCGCCCGCACCAAATCAAAAAGGATCAGCGAGGTAATAAGGAAACTTGAGAACAGGCTTGGAAGGATCCCAAAAGAGGAGGAAATAGCAGAAGAGCTGAATATGGACGTTGACGAGTATCTCTCCATGCTCAAGGACTACGGCAACCTTTCCGTCCTGAGCATTGAGGACCTCCACGAGATATCGGGGGAAGAC
>JAKQBZ010000217.1 GCA_029559435.1 Deltaproteobacteria bacterium
TCTCCGGGTCATCAAACTGGGCGATATCGGGCGGCCTGTTGAGGATACAGCCATAATAGGCCACGACCTTGAGGTCCGGCAATGCATGGGTCACCCTATCGGCGATCGCCTCAAGGCCGATGTCTTCGTAGATAACCTGCAGTGACGATTTGGCGGTAACCTTCCCTTCGTATGGTTCGTCAAGAAGCTCATTTACTTCGTTTTTAAAGGATTCATCGGTGGTCATACCGATGTGCGCCTTTTTCAGCACCGTCAGGCACGACGGGCATGGCACCGTCACGGTGTGGGTATTCATCTTTTCAATGATAGCGAGATTCCGTGCGGCAAGGGCTGCGGCGAAGACATGGTCAACGGTATGGGCCGGCGTTGAACCGCAGCAGCTCCAGTCCGGTATCTCTGCAAGCTTTACTCCCAGCGTCTCCATAACAAGCCTGAGAGAGGTGTCATATTCCTTCGCGGTACCTTCGAGGGAACAGCCGCTGTAATAGGCGTATTCTTTTTCAGCCATGTCTTTTAGCCTTTTTCTGGAAGCGTTCAAAGATCTGTGCGACCTTGTCGCTGCCTTTTATCTTCGTCGGGAAAAAATGGATCTTCCCCTTTGTCAACACCTTTGGTCCCAGGTCTGCGTCGGCGAGAAGATGGCCTGACCTCAGGTTATACATGAGGAGCGTGCCCATCTCGTAAATCCGGCCGAACTGCTTTACTGAATCAAGAAAAGAGTCGTAGAAAAGCTTTACATCCTTTTCGGAAACCCTGCCTTCTCTCCGCGCGATGATCCTTAACGTATCCATTATGTGCGCAACATCTATCTCGCAGGGGCATCTCGTTGTACAGGTCTCGCAGGTCGCGCACAGCCATATCGCCTTTGAATTGAGGATGGTATCTTTCTGCCCGGCCTGGAGAAGCCGCATGACCATGCTTACGGGATAATCGAAATAATTCGTATAGGGACAGCCTGCAGTGCAGTTGCCGCATTGATAGCAGAGAGAAGGGTTCTGTCCGCTTTCTTCCTTTACCTGCTCTATAAATTCCCAATCGACTTTATTGCTTAAATTTATTGTGTCCATATTGTATTCTTAATTGTATTTTTAAAAAAACAACCTGAACAAAAAATGTAAGCATTATCTATCATGAATTTTATTAGATTGTCAACAACCATTGTAAAAAAAATTGTTCACTATTAAGAACGATAATGAGCTAAGAGCATGGAGCAGAGAGCGGAGAGCTTATGGTTCATAGTTCACGGGAAAGAATTCTAAGGGAGCCGCCCACGGATGCTTGATGCTGGTTACTCGTCACTGGATGCTTGAATAATATAAAAGCCGTTCAAGGTTCAACGTTCAATGTTCAACGTTGGGACCAAAAAGAAGCCAGTAAAACCAAAGAAACGAGACAAACAAGAAATGAGCTTGCCAGGCCCTGCGGGCTCGCAATGACATGTTTCGCGTCCCCTTTGACGCATCGAATCTGTCCTACTTTAACGTTGAACGTTGAACATAGAACATTGAACAGATTCTTACGGTTTCCGTTCGTTCATTCCCTTCCATCTCGCAAAGAGGGAGTTTTCTATCTCAAGAAGGTCCAGTATCTTTCCCGTGGTGTGATCCAGCAGGTCGTCTATAGTGCGCGGCGAGTGGTAGAAGGCGGGGATGGGCGGCAGAATGATGCCGCCGAGGTCGGCAACCCTGCTCATAAGCTCAAGGTGGCCTTTGTGAAGCGGCGTCTCCCGTACCACAAGGATCAGCCTCCGCCTTTCTTTCAGGACAACGTCGGCAGCCCGCACAATAAGGTTGTCGTTATACGAGTGGGCTACGCCGGAAAGCGTTTTCACCGTGCAGGGAACTATGACCATCCCATCTGTTTTGAAGGACCCGCTCGATATGGAAGATGCAAGATTCTCCACATCGTGAACCTGGGATGCAAGCCTCTCCACATCCCCGATCGCGTAATCCGTTTCAATAAGTATGTTTTTCTTCCCCGCATCAGAGAGGATAAGGTGCGTTTCGACCTCTGCGTTCTTTAGCGCCTCGAGCAGCCTGATGCCATATATGACCCCTGTCGCGCCCGTGATGCCGACGATTATGCGCCTCACCTTTTTGACACCTCCGCGATGATCCTTTTTGTAATGTTCCTGCATAAACCAACAATAAGCTCGATGTCTTTCCTTTTCAATCCGTCCCAGTGGATGCCGGCGGCGACCACCGCCCTTTTGTTCAGCCCTTTTGAAAGCTCCTCCGACATTGCCTTTGCCACCACGTCTTCCTTGTGGCCTACATGGGTAAAGACCGAGCTGGTCGAGCTTATCTTTTGCGCGTCCTTGATGCTGGGCCTTGGCTGTGCAATAGCGACAGCGCCGATGTGGGCGCGTCCGCCTGTGAGAGCGACAAGGACGTCGCTGCCGATCAACATGGTGTGCGCCGATACCGCAAAAGGCCCTTTTTGCTCCGTGATGTCAAAAAAATCCATCCTGTTATTTTACCTTTTTCGCGTGGTTTTTCTCTATCTTTTTTATCATCCCGTCAAGGATATCTACCGCCCGCTCCGCAAATGCCGCCTCGCTTATGTGGACGTCCATCTCCTCAACGGGGATACCCGTCCCGAGGATCTTCTTCAACCTGTCAACAAAGACCCTGTCGGCATCAGGATCAAAAAGCTCCATTCCGGGCTTATCGGCCTCGGACCATCCCCTCCCCGGTATAAGCACATGAGCCGGCCCCCGCGACCTGTTGAGCTTCTCCCCGATGATCTCCGCAAACTTTACCATTTCATCCCTATCCATGCGGACACAAAAACGCGTGTCGTGTGCGTGGATCTTTCTCCCCTTCAAGGTGTCCGGCATGGGGTAATAGGGGCTGAAGACGGCGTTGTCAAGGCCGCCGGGCGCGAGAACGAGCGGTATGCCCATTTCCCCTGCCATCTCGAACCGCTTCTGGCCTATGCCCCTGCAATACCCTCCATACATCTCGTCCGCCAATTCGTGGGGAGTAAAATCAAGGACACCGGCGAGCAGCCCCTGCCCTACCATCTCCTCCATCGCCATTCCGCCGACCCCATTGGCATGAAACCCGATCATCTCGTATCCCTTTTTTCCAAGGAACGGCTCTGCGTTCAGCGCGCAGGCAGAATTGACGCCGTAGGCCGTGACTCCCACCATGGGCTTCCCCTGTTCGACAGCGGCCCCCAGCTGCATCATCCCGCATACCGCGTGGGCCGCCTGCGCGAGTATGCGACGAATAAATTCATTGGAGCCCAGGATGTCTGCTACAGAATGAAACATGACGATGTCTTTTGTGCCTATGTACTCCCTGATGTCGCGGGACGCGACGGTTGAAACGACAACCTTCGGAAGGCCGAACGGCAGCGAGCGCATAATGGAAGTCACTATCGCCGTGCCGGTGCCGCCGCCCATCCCGAAAACGCCGTGGAGCTTTCCTTCATCGAACAGGCGCCTCGCCAGGACGGCCCCGCCTTTCTCCATGGCGGCGACAGCGCCTGAACGGTCTTTTTTCTTCATGATATCTTCAAGGTCATACCCGGCCGCAAGGGCCACATCCTTGCTCGTAATGTCAGGATCAACAAGCGGCTTTCCCAGGGTTCCCGTATCCATCAACAAAGGCTGCACGCCGAGGCCCTGAACACAGTCCCTTACATATTCCGCTTCCCTTCCCTTCGTATCAAGCGTGGTGATGATTAACAGGTAACTTTTCATATCAATTTCCTGTATTCCCCCTCACCCTGCCCTCTCCCGCCAGGGGAGAGGGAAATTGTAGAAGGCTCTCTCCCGCGAGGGGAGAGTAGTACCCGCTATGGATCTCCCTGGCTCTCTCCCGCAAGGGGAGAGGGGTGCTCACTATGGATCTCCCTGGCTCTTTTCCGCAAAGGGGAGAGGGAATATTGAGAAAGGCCCGTGATACATCAATTTCATCCTTTGAGGGTGCCGTACAAGTTCACATCTTCAGCTTTATAGGCGTCGTTGCCCTCTCGAACAAAAGCTCCATACCGCTTTTCTTTCCAAGGACGGATTCCTTCTTTTTTTTGCCCCACACGCTCTCCGGGCGGGCCTGCACGAGAAAGATGCTTTCTGGAAAGGGGAGGCTTCTCGAGATGGACCACTCTACGTCCTGGGGGCATCCGAAATGGGCTTCGACCTTTTTTGCGAGCCTCGTGAGCTCCAACACCTCTTTATCTTCAAGGCACTGCCTTTTCCTTTGGTCCGGCGGCAGCTCTGTATATTCCATCTCTTTTGTTTCAGGGTTGTAGATGAATTCGCTCCCTTTATCTGAAATGACCTTTTCATCTATCTCCAGGGTGATCTTATCTACCAGGTACCTGTCGGGCGTCACGTTGCCCGAGACGACCGCCTCTCCGTAGCCGAAGCTTCCTTCGATCGCCACCTTCGACTCGTCGCCGTTCACGGGGTTTACCGTGAACATCACTCCCGCGGCCTTTGCGTCAACCATGGTCAGCACCGCCACGCCAATCGGGTCGTAATGAAGCGGCAGGTTGAGCCTCGCCCTCGCGATGACAGAGCGGGTGTTGAACGTGCTCGACCATACCCGTATCACATTAAGCGCCACATCATCTGCCCCGCTTACGTTCAGGTATGTCTCATACTGGCCAGGGTGGCTCGTCGGCCCTGCCGAACGCGTCGCAACATATATATTTTCACAGCCTGCAATCCTGCACATCTCTGCGTAGTATTCTTTTATTTTCTTTTCCATATCAGGCGGCATTTTTACCGATTCAACCAGAGCTCTCATTGTATTCGACGCCTCTTCGTATCTCAAGGTGTCGGCAACATTGTTCGGGTCAGCGTGGAAGGTATCCAGAAATTTTAATAAAAGGTCCGTGGCCTCTGTCTCTTTCATGAACCGGGAATATGCCTCAACACCGAGGGCGAAGCCCGGCGGTACGTGGAACCCTGCCTTTGTCAGCTCTCCAAGGTTGGCACACTTCTTTCCGACAACATTATTATCCTCCTGCCCAACCTCTTTCAACCAGTAGATCCATTTCTCTGCCATAATAATTCCCCCTTCTTTACTTCGTCCTTTTTGCTTCGTAAGGGGTTGGGAGCGCTGTAACGGCACTCCCAACCCGCTTTGCTTACAAAGCCTACACCCTCTTAACGATCGTGACGACACCCGTACTGCCGTCGACCTTGATGATATCGCCTGTTTTTATTACCGATGTGGCGATCCCTGTACCGGTCACAGACGGCAGGCCATATTCCCTCGAAACAATGGCAGCATGGGATGTGAGCCCCCCGATGTCCGTTACGGCCGCCTTTATCTTTGTAAAGACCGGCGCCCATGAAGGATTGGTGCAGGGGGCAACCATGATCTCCCCTGCCTCCAGCTTCACGACGTCTTCAAGGAGCTTGAGCACCCTCGCAGGGCCTTCGGCGACTCCCGCGGATGACGCAAAACCCTTGATCTCGTTAACATCCTTGGATGCCGTCTCGGAGCCCTTCAGCCATTCGGCCACCTTGTCCGTAGTGACCCCCCAGAGCATGACGGTGAACGGCTCGGAAACCTCTTCCGGCGGCACGCCAAGCCCCGGCGCCGCCATCCATTTCCTCGCCGCATCAAGTATCTTCTCCCTCTTCGCTGCCTTTTCCATCCAGAATTTACCCCTTGTGGGGGCGCCTTCCCCCAAAGCCCACGCAGTTGCCAGGTCTTCGAGCAGCATGGGCACTTCGAACCTGTTGAAGAGGAATATGTCGTCCGTTTTCTTCAGCACGTTGTTCTTAACAAGGACATCTCCGAATTCCCTGATCTTTTCGAACCAGATCGTATGGAGCCAGTGCTCAACCCAGAAGAGATGGTCTTCGGCATACCGGTAGATCGTCCTTACGACCTTGTATGCGTCCTCAAAAGACTTCCTGTCATCGTCGGTCTTTATGAGGGCCTTGTACTCGCTGACGATCCTGTCCCTTTCCTCGCTGATCGCCGTGAGGGACCTCTCTATCTTCTCTCCCTTTTCGAGCCTCTGAACATAGCTCTGCATATAGCTGAAAGGCACATCCATCTTGTTTGTCCAGCTGCCCTCGAAGTGGTACCAGCCGCTTCCGCAGGATACAAAGAACCAGGGATTCTTGATCCTTTCGAGCTCTCCGATCCATACCCTCCCGGCATCGATACTTCTTAGTTCTTCCATCTTCTTATCGGCAGGGATATTCTTTTTCAGGATCTCGGCCACGGGCGGCTGTCCTGCTGCCAGCCTGCTTAACCGGCACAGCTCTTCCTCCGGGCGGAACATGGACACCTCGGCCCCGGCGACCATTTTTCCGATAGTGCTCTCTTTTATGCCGGGGAATAATTTCCGCGCAGTGTCCACAAACATGAGATACCCAAGATAAGCAAGGTTCAAATACTCAAAATGGTACTGCCATGCCTTGAATATCTGGCTTATGATGGTATTGAACGCCTCTATGATCTCGTATGCCTGTGTATAGCCTCTCGGGGCTGGGAAGATCTCAGAATCGGGCACATATTTGTCAAATTCCTTTGGTATCTTGAGCGATTCCATCTCCCTTCCCAGGGCCTGGAACTTTGTAAGCCACTTGTCCCACAGCGCATCGTAATTCTCAAAAACGTAAAATACCCTTTTCTGAAAGCGCTCCGCCTTCTCTCCGATCACCTCTGGAGGCGGCGGCTCCACCGCCGTAATATACATGTAGCACCCGAGCATCCTCTGCGCTACGCCCTGTGCCGGCGGGATACAAAAAACCCTTGTGGTGAACTGGGAAAGAGATATCTGCCATGCCTCCTGGAAGATATCGTCAAGCGGATACATAGGCTCAGGCGCATGGATCTTGTCCTGATACCAGAAATGCTTGTTCTCCCAGGCTTCTCTGTCCTTGCTGAATAGACGCTGGGGCGGGTACATCTCTTCCCAGCCTTCGAGCTCCGGTGGTAGTACTACCTCTGACGCGTACGGAAATTTCTTTGCATCTGCCATAATTACCCCCTTTTTTTTGTTTGTACCGTAAAAGAAATCACCTCCCTTCAATTACGAATCGCTCTGCAACATCAGACCATAGTATGGCTCCCTTTCTTAAACTTTAAACCATCGCGGCTCATCAAACCGCTCGGTGCAGCGGATGATCCTGCTCATATAGTTGGTCGCGTACTCGTTTTTAAGCCTCAGCGATATCTTTCTGAAATCCTCATTCGCAAGGAGCCTCCCGATATCTATGGAATCGGCAAAGGTAAACTCTGCAATGATCTCGCTGAATCCCCCGAGGACAACGTTCCAGCCGCCCGTTACTTTAACGTAATCGATCTTCTCCATGGCCGGGATATATTCATTGACAAGAAACTCCGCATATGACTTCTTTACCCCAGGCCTCAGATCGTAATATTGGTTGAACTTCCACACGCCCTTCTGAATTGTGTACTTCCCCTTTTGGGCAGCGCCTGTGGGCTCCAGCACGTACCTCCTCAAATTGTAGACGTACTTCCTCAGCTCCTTTGCAAGGTTTTTAAACGTCGTGTCGGTAAGGGCCTTCAGGAGCTCGCCCATCTCGTTGACGCTGTGGACCGCGATGACCCGCGGTCCAAAGCCCACTTCCACATAAAAACCGCCTACGGAGATGATCCCGATCCCCGTAGTTTCGGGTATGTATACTTCAGTAATAAACTTCGCATACTCCTCTTCCTTTCCATGAATAATATCCCAGTTCTGAATGAGCAGTATGGACATGATCCTCTCTACTTCTTATCCTTATCCTTCTCCTGCAGCGCCGTGTACAGCCTTTCAGCTGTCACGGGGAGCTCTGTAGTGCGCACGCCGACGGCGTCGTAGATGGCGTTCAGGATCGCAGGGATCGTGGGCATGATCGCCCCCTCCCCGACCTCTTTGGCGCCGAAGGGGCCGTTGGGCTCATTGCTCTCGACGATGATCGTCTGCACGTTGG